>JALXAG010000061.1 GCA_026992315.1 Sneathiellales bacterium
GCACGGAAGTGCTGTTTCACAGGGTATTTCTTGGCGAAGCCAGGCTCCGCGGCAGCGGCATGTGGCGGTTTTGTTGCCGTCTGCGCCGGGTGGCGGCTGTTGCGGCATGGGCCGTCATGCTGTTGGCCATGGTGCCGGTGGCGCAGGCTGCCGAACGGTTGAGCGCATCCGGCACCCGTCTGAGCAACCTGTTCTACGATCCGGCGGTTGAGGAGTTCTCCGTTACCATCGATCTGGGCGGCGATGTGCCCGATCGCGTGCATGTCATGGCGCGCGAGGGCGGGCGCATGCTGCAGCGCAGCCGTAACGGTTACTGGCTGCCCTGGAACGGGGATGTTTCCAGGCTGCGCGATGCGGGATTCAGGGCGCAGGGGGGCACGCTTACCTACAAGATCACGGCCGAGGATTTGAGCGGGCGCATGTTTCCGCTGAAATTCACCCTCGCCTATACGGTGGGCGGGGTAATGAAATTCGGCGTTTTCCAGATCATGCCCAAGCAATGATGGCGCAAGGAATGGCAGCGACAATGATGATGTTCCGGTCTTTAGCCAGGGTGCTGTTGCCTTCACGGGGTTTTCCGGGGCGGGGTCTTCTGGTCATGGTGGCGGCTGCGGTTCTGATGGCCGGGGCCGCCCGGGCCCAGGAGGCCCTGACCGTCAGCGAGGTCGAGACGATCATTGCCCAGGCAGCGGCGGAGGCAACGGCGCGCGGTGCGCCCGCGACCATTGCCGTGGTCGACCGGGTCGGCAATGTTCTCGGCGTTTTCGAGATGACCGGCACGTCGCAGACGACGCAGATCACCTCGGGCGACAGTTCGATTGCCCTGGGCAACGGGCTGGACAAGGTGGTGGTTCCCTCGACCCTGGCGGCGATCGCCAAGGCGGTGACCGGGGCCTATCTTTCCTCCGGCGGCAATGCCTTCACCACCCGCACCGCCAATCAGATCGTGCAGGAACATTTCAACCCCGGCGAACAGAACCAGCCATCGGGGCCACTGTTCGGGGTGCAGATCAGCCAGCTGCCCTGCTCCGATCTTTCGACCCGCTATCAGGCAGGGCCTTCGGGCACCCTGGGGCCGAAGCGTTCGCCGCTCGGCCTGTCTGCTGATCCGGGCGGATTGCCCCTGTACAAGAATGGCGAGGTGGTTGGCGGTATCGGCGTCATGTCCGATGCCACCTATACCATCGACAGGGTGATTTTCGACCGCGATACCGATAATGACGAGCTGATCGCCCTGGCCGGGCAGTTCGGCTTCACCCCGCCGGACAGTATCCGCGGCGACCGCATCACGGTTCTGGGCAAGACCTTCCGCTATACGGATCAGGAAATGACGGCGTTGCAGACCAACCCGGCGGTGGCGCCGTCCTTTGCCTCGATCAACGGCGTCAGCGGCATCCTGAAGCAGGTGCGCGGCTACAATGCCGCCGCCGCCATTGTCGCGGGCAGCGCTTATGGCACGGTTGCCTCCGGTTTCATGGAGGCGCCGGCCGGCTTCCTGCCCAATCTGAGCACACGGCCGTTCATTCTGGTCGATTCCGGCGGCAACAACCGCTATCCGCCGACGGCGGGCACCGATGGCGGGCTGACCGCGGCCGAGGTAACGCAAATTCTGGAATCGGCACTGGGCGTGGCGTTTGAGGCCCGCGCCCAGATCCGCCGCCCCCTGAACAGCTTTGCGCAGGTGACGGTATCCATCGTCGATACCAACGGGGCCATTCTGGGCATGGCGCGTACGCCGGACGGGCCGATTTTCGGCACCGATGTGTCCCTGCAGAAGGCCCGCACGGCGGCGTTTTTTTCCAATACGTCGGCAGCGGCCGATCTGAATGCCGCCGGCACCAATACCTTCGGCGTCAATATCGGCGATTACGTCACGGCGGTACAGAATTTCATCGGATCTTCGGCTCGGGTCATGCAGGCCGGCGTGCCTGTTGCTGGTGCGTGTAAACTAGCACCCTCGCTGCTTGCTGGAAACCATTTCGATGAACACCACGGGCCTGCTGCTGGTCAACCTGGGCACCCCCGACTCCCCCGCCACGGCCGACGTGCGCCGCTACCTGGCCGAGTTCCTCTCGGACCCCCGCGTGGTGGAGGCGCCGCGCTGGCTCTGGTGGCCGCTGCTGCACGGCGTGATCCT
>JALXAG010000062.1 GCA_026992315.1 Sneathiellales bacterium
TCCTTATTGTTTTGGCCCCGCCCCCTTCCCGCCCCGGGTTGCGGCTGGCGCCGGTGCCCTTTTCTTCCCTTCCCGGCTGGAAAGAGGCCGATCTGAGGCCTTTTCTGTCCGCCTTCCGTCGTTCCTGCACCCGTCTGGCATTTCGTCAGGATGGGGAATCCCTGGGGCCGTATGGGGGCAGAATCGACGACTGGAAGCGGGTTTGCGCCATGCTTCCCGATCCGGCCGACCCTCAAAAAGCCTCCGCGGCGGCGGTCCGTCGCTATGTCGAGACGGCGTTTCGCGCCTTCTCCCTTCAGGCAGGGGCGCAGCAGGCCCGCTTCACCGGTTATTACGAGCCGGAGCTCAAGGGGGCGCTGAATCCGGGCGGATCCTATCGTTATCCCTTATGGGGGCGGCCGCGGGATCTGGTCGAGGTCGATCTGTCCCGCTTCGGCATTGCCGGCGGGCGGAAAATTGTCGGGCGTGTCGAGGGGGGGCGCCTCGTTCCCTATTTCACCCGCGCTAAGATCGAGGCCGGCGCCCTTCGTGGCCGGGCCCGGCCCGTCGCCTATGTTGCCGATTCCATCGATGCCTTTTTTCTGCAGATCCAGGGATCGGGGCGGATCCGCCTTGAGGACGGCAGCATCCTGCGTGTCGGTTATGCCGCCGGCAACGGGCAGCCCTACCGTGCCATTGGCCGCGATCTGATCGCCATGGGCGCGATTGCCCGCAAAGACATGTCGATGCAGGCCATTCGCGCCTGGCTGCGCCGCAACCCGCAGAAAGCGGCATCGGTCATGAACGGCAATCCCAGCTACGTATTCTTCCGCCGTCTTGACGGCGAGGGCCCGCTCGGCGCCCAGGGCGTGGTGCTGACGCCCCGGGCCAGCATTGCCGTCGATCGCCGCTGGCATGCTCTGGGCATGCCTTTCTGGATCGATGTCGATGCCGGCGACGATCTGGCGGGCGGGCGCGACTGGCGCCGCGGCCTGATGGTGGCACAGGATACGGGCGGGGCCATTCGAGGCCCACTCAGGGTCGATGTCTTCTTCGGCGCCGGAAGTGAGGCCCGGCGCATCGCCGGCCGGCTGAATGCGCGCGGACGCCTGTGGGTGCTGCTGCCGCGTCTTTCTGCCGGGAACTGAACCGACCCGCCGCCGCTGGGACGGGGGCGGTTTATTTCTTGTCGGAAAAAAACTGTCCGATGGCCTCGCCGACCCGGTCGAGATGATAATGCATGGCGGTTCGCGCCGCCTCCGGCCTGCGCTGCTTCAGCGCCTGCAGAATGGCGGCATGATCGTCCACCACCAGCGGCTGAAGTTTTTCAAGCGGCAGGTCCCGTTCCAGCCGCTGCCATAGGGCATTGCCTTCGCGCAGCGGCCAGGTCGCCTCGATCGCGGCGGTGATGAAGCTGTTGCCGCAGGCCCGGGCGATAATGCGGTGAAAGGCGATATCGGCGGCCAGATCGCCGCGGCCATCTACCGCCGCCCGCCGCATGGCATCGAAATGGCTTTGCAAAGAGGCAAGATCATCAGAATCCGCTCTGCTTGCTGCCAGAAATGCCGCCTCTCCTTCCAGATGGCGCCGGGCCTCGATCACCTCAAAAGGGCCGGGATCGCGGATGTTTTCCAGACGTGGACCAAAACCCCCGTTTTCCGCCGGTTCGCGGACAAAGATGCCGGCACCGGGGCGCACATGAACCAGTCCGGCAACGTCCAGCGCGATCACCGCTTCGCGGATCGTCGGGCGGCTGACCTGCAGCAGACGGGCCAGATCACGGTCCGAGGGCAGGCGCTGTCCGGGTTTGTATTCGCCGTTTTGGATCAGTCCGGCAAGCTGTTCGGCCACCTGGCGGTACAAGGGGGTTCGGGTTACGGGATGGATGGGCATGAAAAATGTCTGTCCGTGCGGTTTTTACCATCGTCATGACCGTGCGCCATGACCATGGATGTCTTGACACATCGCCATCTGTGTGGCCAATTGGTCAGACCAATTTAGCGACATCATCCGGGGCAGGCAAGCTTGAAGGGGGGGCGGAATGGATAAAACGCCATCAGAGAAGGGTACGATATCCGAAAAACCGTCGGGGCAGGAATCTGGGAAAGGGTTGGGGAACGGGTCGGGGCGCGAGCCGGAGCATAAGCCGAAACACAT
>JALXAG010000063.1 GCA_026992315.1 Sneathiellales bacterium
GGCCCCGATCACCGCCACCCTGAGCGGCGCCGCGCGCAGCACCGACGGCGCCGACAGACCGGCCAGCGCCGCTGCGCCCAAACCCGCCATGGCGTGACGCCGGGAAATGCCCCGGGAAATATCCGCTCCGGCAGAACCGGATCTCTTCACCGCCATTGCCTTCTCCTCTGCACCTTCATCATAGCAAAACTGCGGCAGATGACGAATCCCGGCCCCTCCGTTCGCGGCGAAGAGATGAAAAAAGGCGGCGATGCCCCGGGGCAGCCGCCGCCTTCAGGTCTGTGGATGGGACAGGTCCACGGGATTGCATGGCTCTATTCTTCCTCGCCCTCCGGGGTGACGTCGATGACCCGGGCCCGTTTGACGATCTTCACCTCCTGCTTGCAGTTCTTCATGCAGGGTTCGCCCTTCTCGGCAATGGTTGGGGTATCCGGGCGCGGGTCGTCGAAAAAGCCGTTTTCATTGGGCAGGCGGAACGAAGTGAAGTTTTCCTTGCTCAGCTCGCCATCCTCATCCATCAGATCGTTGAGATAGAGCAGATAGGCAATGATGGCGTAGATCTCATCCGGCTTCAGGCTCTGCGGCTCGCCGAAAGGCATGGCATGGCGGATGTAATCGAAGGCAGCGGACAGATAGGGCCAGTAGGAGCCGATGGTCTTGACCGGGTTTTCCGTATCGAGCGTGTCCTGCCCGCCGGCCAGAACCGGATAGCGGCCCACGCCTTCGCCGAATTCGCCATGACACATGGCGCATTTCTCGATAAAGATTTCCTCGCCCTCGGCCACGGTACCGCGGCCCTCGGGCAGGCCCTTGCCATCGGGACGGACATCGATATCCCAGACGGCAATCTCTTCAGGGGTGGCAACCCGCCCCAGCCCCAGATCGCCCGCCAGCGCCGGGGCGGCAAGCAGAGCGGCCGAAAAAACCAGCCCCAGCGCCGTATTACGAAATCTCGACATTTTCCACCTCACCGCTTGCCATGACGTGCCAGGTCTGAATACCGTTGTTGTGATAGATCGAATTGGTGCCGCGCACGGCGCGCAGTTCATCCTTTGTCGGCTGGATATAGCCGGTTTCATCGATACAGCGCGACTGAATGAGCAGCGGGCGGCCGTCCCATTCGAAATTGACGTGAAAGCGCGTCAGGCAGCGCGACAGCACCGGCGGAGCCAACTCCGCCTCGACCCAGTTCCGCCCGCCGTCGAAGGTGACGTCGACGCGCTTCACCTTGCCGCGGCCGGACCAGGCCAGGCCGGAAAGCACGTTGACGCCCTTGTATTTCAGCGGCGCCTGCGGGCTGGGGCTGGTCACGACCGACTTCGCATCCATGATCCAGGTGAAACGGCGCGAACGGCCGTCTTCCATCAGATCGGTGTATTTCGAGGTTTCCTCGCGCGTGTGCCAGGGCTCATCGCCCACTTCGATGCGGCGGATCCATTTGATCCACATATTGCCTTCCCATCCCGGCACCACCAGACGCACGGGATAGCCCTGCTCGGGGCGCAGGGCCTCGCCGTTCATGGCAAAGGCCAGCATGCAGTCATCCAGCGCCTTTTCAATGGGAATGGAGCGGTCGAGCCCGGAGGCATCGCCCCCTTCGGCCAGAATCCATTTGCCGTTCGGCCGGATGCCCGCCTGTTCAAGCACCGTTTTCAGCGCCACGCCGGTATATTGCAGGCAGTGAATCATGCCATGGGTGTACTGACAGCCATTGAGCTGGGCGCCGCGCCATTCCATGCCGCTGTTGGCGGCGCATTCCAGAAAATAGAAGCGGTTGACGCGGGGCATGCGCTTGAGATCGTCGAGGGTGAAGATCAGCGGTTTTTCCACCAGCCCGTTGATCATCAGCCGGTATTCGGACGGATCCACCTCGGCGATGCCGCCGTGATGACGTTCGAAACACAACCCGTTGGGGGTAACGATGCCGTCCAGATCCTGAATGGGGGTAAAGCTGACCGAGGATTCACGCGTCGCCGTCAGCCATTCCACCCAGCGGCGGCGAACATGAGATTCATATTCGGAGGGCAGGCCATAAGGGCGGGAGACCACGCCCTCACCCAGGGTTTTCATCCACTCATTGACCTTGATGTCCCCTGCGGCCCTGGCCGTACCGCCGGTGGCCGCCGCCGCCAGCCCGCCACCCATGGCGGCCAGGGATCCCTTCAGGAAACCGCGTCGCCCTGTAATCGTCATAACTGCCTTCTCCTTGCCTTCACCATGCCGACCGATCAGATGCCCGCTACCTTGACGTGATCGTTCGGCCGGATGTTCACCACTTTCTCGCGCATCAGATAATCCGATACCAGATCATAGACCGGCGGGCCTTGTGTCCCTTCGTTGACGCTGGCCCAGCCGGCAACCGTGTAGGTCTTGGCCGGGTCGATCGGTTCGCCCGTCTCCAGCAGCACCATGTCGGAAATGCGCTGCCCGATGGGTTTGAGCGGGTCGATCCGATACCCCATGCCGCCGACGCGGACCATGTCGCCGCCCTGCTGGTAATAGGGATCGGGGTTGAAAAGATTGTCCGCAACGTCTTCCAGCACATCCTTGAGCAGCTTGCCGCTCATTTCGTTCCGGTAGACGTTCGGATAGGTGATCGCCGTCATGTTGTAGACGTCGTCGACCGTGATTTCCTGCCCCGGCAGCAGGGTCGCGCCCCAGCGGAACCCCGGGGAAAGGGCGATCTGGGCATCGCGTTCGGCCATCAGGGCGTTGCAGATCAGATCGTCGAAGGTGCCGTTGAAATTGCCGCGGCGATACAGCAGGCTTTCCGTCCGCCCCAGAACCCGGTTCAGTTCGTCCTTATGAGGCCCTCTGATTTCCTCGACCAGGGCGGTTATTTCCGGATCCGGTTCGATCACATCGCTTAAAATCGGAATCAGGCGATAACGATAATCGCGCAGCCTGCCGTCGCGGACATCGAGATCGAGGCGCGAAAGAAACTTGCCGTGACTGCCGGAGGCGATCAGCAGGGTGCCGTTCTCCTCGATGGCGACGGGCAGGGCGTCATGGGTATGGCCGGTGAGAATGACATCGATGCCGGACACACGCGCCGCAAGCTTGCGGTCGACATCGAAACCGTTATGGGAAAGCAGCACCACCAGCTCGGCACCGTCGGCGCGGGCCTTGTCGACATTGCGCTGCACCTCCTTTTCGCGGATGCCGAAGCTCCATTCCGGAATCATGTAGCGGGGATTGGCAATCGGCGTATAGGGGAAGGCCTGACCGATGACGGCGATCTTCACCCCGCCGCGTTCGAAGGTAGAAATGGCATCGAAGACCGGCTCGTCCCATTCCGTATCGCGAACGTTTCCGGCGAGAAAGGCAAATTCCAGCTCGTCGATCAGCTCCTCGACCCGGTCGGTGCCATAGGTAAATTCCCAATGCGCCGTCATCGCGTCGGTCTTCAGTGCATTCATCACCCGCACCATGTCCGCCCCGCCGGTCTTCAGCGAGGTGTAGGATCCCTGCCAGGTATCCCCGCCATCGAGGAAGAGGGTCCGGCCCTCGCGCTCGGCACGTATCGCCTTCAGCAAGGTCGAAAGGCGATCGACACCGCCGACCCGGCCATAGGTTCTGGCCAGTGCCTGAAAATCCACCGATGTCAGGGCATAGGCTTCGCTGCTGCCCTTTTCGATGCCGAATTTTTCCAGAAACGCCTTGCCGGTGATATGCGGCGGTTTGCCGTAAACCTCGCCGACACCGATATTGACCGACGGTTCGCGGAAATAGATCGGCACGAGCTGGGCATGAATATCGGTGATATGCAAAAGCGTGACATTGCCCAACGGCTCGAAAGCGAGCAGATCGTCCTGGGTAACCTTCTGACCCGCCGCCGCCGCGACAAGCGGCCGCCCGGCGCCCAGAAGCGCCGCGGTTGCGCAGGAAACCTGCAGAAAATCACGTCTGGAAAGCATATCCCAACCTCTGTTGCTGTGGCCCGTGCAGAACCCGCACGGCCCCGATCATCACAGGATCATCACTCAACACAAACGACCGCAGACCATGACCGCCTGTCAGCCGGCCGTCCGGACAAACCATCCCCCTGCAGCCGCAAGCCCTGCGGTTGCCCGAAGAAAACACAATGTCCGAATGGCGCCGGAGGAGCCGGTCCTTCCCCCGGCGCCGCAACACTACCTGCTACTGCCGCACGGCCGGGGCCTCGACCGAGAGGCCGGTCCCGCGATAGGCGACATAAAGTTCAAGTGCGGTAAATTCGTCCGATCCCGGCTTGAACGGTTCCGCCCGGACCTGCTTCATGCAGCCCTTGAAACGGCGGTGGATCGAGCCGACCTTCTGCCATTTCAGGCGATAGGTCGGAAAACCGTTGATCTGGCCCTGGCTGAGCATATCGGAACGGATGCGCTTGCCGTAATTGTCCTCGTGACAATTGGCACAGGCCATGTCGAGCTGCCCCATCCGCGTGTAATAAAGCTTCTTGCCCTTTTCGAAGAACGGCTTCATCGGACCGTCGATCTGCACCTTGACAGGCACGCCGCGCGCCTGGGTGCGGACAAAGGAGGTCATGGAAAGCATCTGCTCGGATTCCAGCTTCCATGGTTTTGCCTGCATGTTTTCGGTGCGGCACAGATTGATCCGGGCTTCCAGATTGATCGGCTTGCCCAGTTTCTCGTTCCATTTGGGATACTCCGCCCCGGCCGTCTTCATGCTTTCGGCCGGATCGCCATGACAATCGGCACAGGATTTCCCGGCCTTGCCCTCTGCCTCATCCCAAAGCTCCTCGCCCTGTTCGACCCACAGAAAACCCGGATTGTCGAAATCGTCATCCTGCAATGCCTGGGTCTCCGGCGCGCGGAACTCGTAACCGGAAATGATTTCAGGCAGCGGATGGCCCGGCGGCGGATTGTCGATCCGCCGTATCATTTCCTGCGCCTGGGCGGCGACGCCCAGCCCCAGGGTCATCAGCGCCATTACGGCACCGACAGCCAGATTTCTTTTATTCGGTCCCATTTTTCTCAATCCCATGATGCTCCTCCCAACGGCCGTGTCGTTATTTTCGTCGTTGTACGGCCCCAGCCCCTGCCGGCCTCAGCCGATCCTGATTTTCTTCTTGGTGGAAAAGACGGCACCGCCATCCTCGACCCAGGTAAATTCAAAGGTCCCGGGCTCATCCACCCTGGCATTGAACTTGAAATAGGGATTGGCTGAAATCGCTGGCTCCAGATCGCAGGAGAACACCATCTTGCCGTTGAAGGTGCAGGTGAACTTGTTGATGATCTTGCGCGGGATCTTGTTGCCCTTCTTATCCTTGCGCTGACCGGATTCCATCTTGTGACTCAACAGGGTCTTGATGGTGATGATTTCGCCCTTCTCTGCCTTTTTCGGCACCTTCACGCGGGGTTTGCTTGCCATGTCACTTATCCTCGTATTGCCGGAAACTCAGCCGCCGCAGCCGCCGATCGTCACCTTCACCGTGGTTTTCGTCATGTAGACGGAACCGTCGCTCATCTTCGCAACGGCATAGACGTTCTGGGTTTTCGCCAAACGCATGCGCGTCACCGCGGAAGCCTCGCCGCTCAGCGGCGTGAAATGAAACGTCGCCACCCCCGGATTGGGGTTGCCGTCGGCCAGAATGATCACATCCTTGACGTAGTCGCTTTCGCTCATCGGGCTGTCGACGGATACGCCAAGCTCGACCGTATTGCCGTTTTCGGCGATCTCCGGCATATCCAGCTCAACGCGACCTTCCTTGATCGCGGCACCGCCGGCGAATTCCTTGATCATCTTCTGGGTTTCATCCGCATCCGCAAGCGCCGATACCGGTATGCCGACCCCGGCCACCACGGCGGCCCCGGCACCCGCACCAAGCACCTGACGACGTGTCAATGCATGCATGTTCAAATCCTTTCACACTGTGCTGCCGCAGGCAGCGTATTCTCCGGCTCTATCGTCCCGGTTCAGTCACTATTTCAGGGCTTTCAGGAAGGCGAGCACATCCTCGACCTGCTGGGCCGTCAGGATGGTCTTGCCCCGGAATTTCTTCATGACGCGCGTGAAGCCGTCATTGCGGTAGAAGGCGGGCATGATCGTATCCGGAAACACCGCCTTCGCGTTGATGAGAATAAGGCGCAGCTGGGCCTCGCTGTAGCGCTCGGCAACCCCATCCAGCGAGGGGCCGATCTCCCCATGGAACGGCTCGCTGGCCAGTACGGAAATTGCATGGCAGGCCAGGCAGTTTCCCTGTTTGCGGTTGATTATGACCTTGCGTCCGCGTTCGGCATCACCCGGTTTGCCGGTAAGCGACTGCGGCACGCCATCGTCGACGACTTCATATTTGACGAGGCCTTCCGCCGCCGCCCCTGTCGCCAGCATGGCGGACATGCCCAGACCCAACCCCAGCCCGATACAGGCCCTGATCGTCTTGTGTTTCCAATCCACACCCATCTCCCGTTGCATCCTCCCGTTGCCTGTCACCACCGACCATCCATTACCGGGGCCTATACTACCGGGCGCCCCATCACCGGATCTCCGCAGGCTTCTTCGTCCTCCGGAGGCGAAAACACCATGTGCAGAAGCCCCCTTCTGCCGGATGGCGGTCAATTTTTCTCCTGCGGCAGATTTGCCGCAACCCGCAGGATTCAGGGCTTTTTCAGGCCCGTTCTCTCTTGCGGCAGGTTCGACCATAGCGCAAAAAATGACCTATATCAATTCAAATATATGAATATAACAATGTTACTTTGTGTGCCAACGGCATTGTTCCCTGAAAGAATCGGCAAGCCGGCACGGGATCCGGGCCATTATCGTTTCAACGGGCCCGGCATCGTCGCCTGCGGCGTCGATCAGCCTCCTCTGCGGGCGCGCAGATAGGCGCGATAGGACATGGTCTTGTACGCCCCTTCATCGATATAGCGGAACATGGCCAGAAACGGATCGGGCTTTACGTAGCCGGGCAAGCGGGCGATTTCGCGCTTGCGGGGCTTTTTCGCCGCCAGCCCGTCGGTGCTTCGCGGAAAGAACTGAAATGTCGGGGTAAAACGCACGGCATATTTCGCCGCCAGCTGGCGTTCCGTCAGCTCCTCGCCGTCGAAATCGGTCACGATGCGCGATCCGATGAAATTGAGCTGCAGAATATCGAAACGCGAGCGGATGAAATCGCGAATATCCGCCCGGGCGAAATTGACGAAATGGGTTTCCTCGCAATAAGGGCAACCCTTCAGTTCCCACATGATGGCAAAATTCCTGCCGTTCTCGGCTGCGGTTTCCAGATCCTCCGCCAGGTCGAGAAAACTTTGCAGAAACCAGGGCTCGCTATAGATCCCGTCATCGGTCAGCACCGGACCGTCCGATGCCGCCCGCACCCCGCCCGGCCGAACGGCACAAGCCGCCGCG
>JALXAG010000064.1 GCA_026992315.1 Sneathiellales bacterium
AATGTCGATATTTATCCGGGCAGCCCGATGTCGGCGGCCGATGTGCGTGCCGTCGGCGCCGATCATGTGCTGATCGCCACCGGCGCCAGGTGGCGGTGCGATGGCGTGGGCCGGGCGACGCGGGGCTGCGTGCCCCTGGATGAAGACGCACCGGTGCTGAGCCCCGATGATGTCATGACCGGCCGCCGGCCCGTCGGCCGGGTGGTGATCTATGACGACGATCACTATTACATGGGCGGGGCGATGGCGGAACTGGCCGCCCGTGCAGGCTGTGCCGTTACTTATGTCACGCCGGCCGCCGATGTCTCGCACTGGACTCACAATACCCTCGAACAGCACCGTATCCAGGCCCGGCTGCTTTCGCTCGGGGTTCGGGTGATTGCCCACCATTCCCTGGCGGCGTTGCGCAAGGGGCAGGTGATGCTGACCTGTGTCTTCACCGGACAACAAAAGACGCTGGAGGCCGATACCGTCATTCCGGTGACCGAACGCATTCCCGATGACGGCCTGTTGCGCGAACTGCAGGCCGGCGGCATGGAAAATGTTCGTGGCATCGGCGATTGTGTGGCACCGGGCACCATTGCCGCTGCCGTTTATGCCGGGCATCTCGCTGCCCGTGAAATCGGATTTCCGGCAGGGGGCGATGGCGTGTCCTATCGCCGCGAAGTGTCGTGACCCGGCAGGAATTCGATGCGTTCTGCGCCACCTTGCCGGGGGCGGAACACGTGGTGCAGTGGCGCGGTTCGTCCGTCTGGAAGGTCGGCGGGAAAATTTTCGCCATCTGTTCGCAATGGCGGGCCGGGGAAGGCGAAAAAATCAGATTCAAATGCAGCGACATCGCCTACCGGCTGTTATGCGAACGCCCCGGGGTGGCCCCGTCGCCTTATCTGGCGCGGGCGAAATGGGTGGCGGTCGGTGCCGATGCGGATATGGGAGAGGAGGATATCCGCGCCTATATCAGGGAGGCCCACAAAATCGTCTCTGCCGGGCTGAGTCGGGCGCGACGGCGCGAAATAGGCCTGATGCCCTGACCGGGATATCAGGGGCAGGGATATCGGGGACGGGGTCGGGGCATGCCTTGAAAACATTTCGGCCTGGACCCACGATGTGAGCCCAGGCCAAAGGTTCCTGAATTTCCGCGATCCTTGGATCGGAATCGCGGAAAGAGAAATCAGGCTTCCTGAAGATTGACGGCCTTCGGGCCGCGGTCTTCCTGCTGTACGTCGAATTGTACCTTCTGGCCTTCCATCAGGGAGCTCATGCCGGAGCGTTCGACGGCAGAAATGTGCACGAAGACGTCCTTGGTGCCGTCCTCGGGCGAAATGAAGCCGAAACCCTTGGTCTGGTTGAAGAATTTTACAGTACCGATAGTCATAGTCTTGGTCGTTCCATATTGTATGGTTTCCTCCGGTCCACAGTGTTCCGGAGGTGTGATGCAGGCATGAGCGATAGGGGAAAAATCAGGTTTTGAACGCTGTGCGTTCCGCCGAAATTCGCCGACCGGCGCCGGTATTCACCCTGCATAGATAGGGGGCGGCGGCACGGAAAGCAAGCTTTATTCTCATTTTCATTTTTTCCGCCAGCCGCGATCACATATCCGTGCATGCATCTTGTGTGCCGGTTGTGTCATCATACCATCGGTGGGAAAACAGGAGTGATCATGGGAAAGACGACCATCGGCAAGGCCGCCCGTCAGGCCGGGGTGGGGGTGGAAACAATACGTTTCTATGAGCGCAAGGGCCTGATCAGGCAACCGCTGAAGCCGCTCGATGGCGGCCCGCGCCTGTATCCTGAGGAAACGGTGCATCGAATCAGATTTATCCGCCAGGCGCAGGAGCTGGGCTTTTCCCTGCGCGAGATCGCCGAATTGCTGGATCTCAGGGCGGCACCCGATGCCGATTGCGCCGATATCCGCCAGCGCGCCAGTGTGAAACTGGAAGAGGTGGAAGCGAAAATCGCGCAACTGCAGCAGATCGGCCAGGCGCTGCGCAGGGTTATTGCCGCCTGCCCGTCCAGGGGCGGGCTGGAAGGCTGTTCGATCATCGATGCGCTGGAGAATCCGAAACACCCGAATTAGGGTCCGGATCCTAAGGACACGCCCGGGTGACCCGGGCGAAGGGATGGGAT
>JALXAG010000065.1 GCA_026992315.1 Sneathiellales bacterium
TTTACGGGCTGCCCGAGGGCAAAAAGGCGCTGACGCTGAAACAGGCCCTGTCCCTGGCCGGAGGGACCCTGCGTCCGCGCGGTAATGTTTATCAGCGGGCGCGGATCGATGAACAGGGCCGTGACCGCATTGCCGAAATCAGGGATGAACAGGGCCTGCTGGGCGATGGCGATATCCTGACGGTCGATTTCAGCAACGATATTCGCGCCGGCCGGGTGGAGCTGACCGGCCATGTGCGCCTGAAAAAGATCCGCCCTTTGGCGGTGGCGCCGACGGTGGCGCGCCTGATCGGATCGGCCAGTGCCCTCAAACCCGATCCGTATCTGCCTCTGGCGGTGCTGGAAACCACGGATCCGCAGACCTTTGCCCGTCACTATGTGGCCATCGACCTGCAGCCCGTCATGAGCGGAAAGTCGGATATTCGCCTGCGGGAGTTCGATCGCCTGATCGTTCTCGGTGCCGAGGATGTGGCCTTTCTTTCCTCCCGCGCGGTACAGGAAATCCTGCTGCGATCGCGTAAGAGCACACTGGACCGGGCACTGGAGGAAACGGATCAGGAAACGAAATCCGCTCTTTCCTCCGCCCGGAAGGACGGGCAGGCGAAAACCGCGCCGCCTCAGCAGCAGCAAGGCAGGACAAACGACCCCGCCTCTTCCGCACCTGCGGGTAGTGACGGTGCCGGCACGCAGCAGCAGGATATTTTTTCCGCTGCCGATGCACCGGGGCCATGCAAGGGGCTGCAGGCACTGCAGCGTGTTGTCGAAAGCTCCAGCGAAAACCGCTTCGCCGCCGCCGTCAATATCCGTACTCTCAATTCCCGCGACGATCGGGATATGAGCTGCCCGGAACTGTTCCGCGAAGAAGGCGATCTGCTGCCGTTTCTGCTGGAACATTCGGTTCTGATTGCCGGTGAGGTGCGCAATCCCGGCATTTACCCTCTGGCGGGAAGCGCGCCGCTGACGGCGCTGGTGGCCGTGGCCGGCGGCGTTTCGCGCAATGCCGATCTCACCCGGGTTGAATGGACCCGTTATGCCGCCGAACCTTATGCCGGCGTGACCGATGTCGCCCGCAAGGAGCTGGATGCCAACAAGGTCTCCTTTGCATCGGTCGAACTGACGGCAGGCGATGTGCTGCGCTTCCCCGCCCTGTTTTCCGACCGCGATACCGGCACCGTGGAACTGCATGGCGAGTTTGTCCGCCCCGGGATTTACGATATCCGCAGGGGCGAAACCCTGTCCCAGCTTATCCGCAGGGCCGGCGGCCTGACCGCCCAGGCCTATCCTTACGGTGCCATTTTCACCCGCGAGCGTGTCCGTCTGGACGAACAGCAGAGTTTCCTGCGTGCCTCCCGCGAGCTGAATGCATCGCTGGCGGCGGTGGCGGTGAACAAGGGGGTCGATCCCTCGGCGCTGGTGGCGTTGCAGCAGCTTTCCGAACGGCTGAACAAGGTGCGGGCTCTTGGCCGGGTGGTGATCGAGGCCGATCCGGCGGTGCTGCAGATCCGCCCCGAGCTGGATACGGTTCTGGAACCGGGCGACAAGATCTTCATGCCGAAACGGCCGAATTTCGTGACCGTCATCGGCGATGTGCTCAATCCCGGGGCGCTGCAATTCGTTCCCGGCGCCAGTGCCAGCCTGTATATCCGCCAGGCGGGCGGGTTCCAGCGTTCCGCCGATAAGGGCAAGACCTTTGTCGTGCTGCCTGACGGGCGGGCGCAGCCCCTGTCGCTCGGCCCCTGGAATATCGGCGAGTTCCAGATACCGCCCGGTTCCTCGATCATCGTGCCCAAGGATCCGGCGCCCTTCGATCTGGCCAATTTCCTGCAGACGACGACGGAACTGGTCAGCCGTCTGGCGGTGACCGCGGCATCCTTCAAAGTGCTGACGCAATAGCCGGATCATGGCATTTCACCCCCGCATAGGGCGGATGCTGAGCGTTGTCATGGCCGCGGGGTTCATCCTGCCGCCGATGGCCGGCAATGCGCGGGGGCAGAGCCTGCTTTCCACCCTGACGGGGGAGGACGCCCCGGCGGAAATCGACGATGTGGGGCTGAACGATTTCGGCATGACCGGCCTGATGCAAACGCCGACGGCGCGTATGGGCCGGACTGGCAATCGCGGG
>JALXAG010000066.1 GCA_026992315.1 Sneathiellales bacterium
GCGGGCGTTTTCCAGCAGGTTTTCCGTCTCGGCCGCAAAGCCGACCACCAGAGAAGGCCGCCGTTCCCCTGCGGCGGCAAGGCGTGCGAGAATATCCGGATTCTCGCTCAGCTTCAGTACCGGCAGCGCCCCGTCATCCTTCTTGATCTTCTGCGCGGCGGCACCGTCCACGCGCCAATCGGCGACGGCGGCGGCGCAAACGGCAATATCCGCCGGCAGGGCCGCCTCGCAGGCGGCCATCATTTCCGCCGCCGTTTCGACATGACGAACCCTCACGCCCGGCGGATCGGCCAGGCGGACCGGCCCTGTCACCAGCACCGTTTCCGCCCCCGCCGCCGCCAGGGCCGCGGCGATCGCATGGCCCTGCTTGCCGCTGGAACGGTTGGCGATATAACGCACGGGGTCGATCGGCTCATGGGTCGGACCCGATGTGACCAGGGCCCGCATGCCGCTCAGGGCACCGGGGGCGGGGTTGAAAAAATCGCGCACGGCCCGGCGGATATCGCCGACATCGGCAAGCCGCCCCGGCCCGTATTCCCCGCAGGCCATATCCCCCTCATCGGGTCCGACGAAAATCACGCCGTCTTCCTTCAGCCGGGCGACGTTCCGCCGGGTGGCCGGATGTTCCCACATGCGAACGTTCATCGCCGGTGCCGCCATCACCGGCGTATCGGTGGCCAGCAACGCGGTCGTGGCCAGATCGTCCGCCAGCCCCGCCGCCATTCGTGCCAGCAGATGCGCCGTGGCCGGAACGACCAGCAGCAGGTCGGCGGAGCGCGATAGCCCGATATGGCCCATCTTCGCTTCTTCATCCAGATCGAACAAATCCGTATGCACCTGTTCGCCGCTGAGCGCGGTTACCGACATCGGGGTCACGAATTCCTGTCCGGCGCGGGTCAGAATCGTCGAAATGGCGGCGCCGTCATCGCGCAGCCGCCGGATCAGTTCCAGGGCCTTGTAAGCGGCAATGCCACCGCCGATAATCATCAATATGCGCCTGCCCCGAAGCGGAGCGGCGCGTTGTGCATCCCCGGTCATGGATTTTCCTGAATTCACTCAACGGAACTGTGAATAAACTAGCCAATGCCGTGCCGCAGAGCAAGCAGGCAATTCACATATATGGAATATCCATTCCTTTCGGAGCGAGGCCCTTGCCCTCTGCGCACGGAAACGGGCGGCGAATGCCGCATCAAAGCAGAAGATCGAGCAGCAGCAGCACCGCGATCACGGCACCGCCGGTCAGCGCCGCACCGCGCCAGAAACCTTCCCAATCCGGCCGGTCGGAGGGGTTCTCGTGTTCACGCAGCCACAAATCGGCGATACGGTCGATCTTCCCCGCCAGGGCCGGCATCTCCCGCAGCAGGCGCCTGCCCTCGCGCAAGGCCAGTTCGGCCTGGGCGCGCGGCGATGACAGTTCCAGCAGCCAATCCTCGATCACCGGACGGGATGCCTCCCAGAAATTGATGTCCTCGCTGAGATCGCGGGCCACGCCTTCCGCCGTCACCATGGTTTTCTGCAGCAGCAGCAATTGCGGCTGCGTCTGCATGTTGAAGGTTTCCGTGGTGCGGAAAAGCTGGGCCAGCAGACGGCCGAAGGAAATATCCTTCACCGGCTTGCCGAGGATCGGTTCCCCGATCGCCCGGCAGGCCTGGGCAAACAACTCGCGCGACTGATCGGGCGGCACATAGCCTGCCTCGAAATGCACATCGGCGACCTTGCGGTAATCGCCTTCGATGAAACCGAGCAGCATCAGGGCCATATAGCGGCGCGTATCGAGATCGAGCCGCCCCATGATGCCGAAATCCACCGGTACCAGCACGCCGTCGGCATCGACGAACAGATTGCCCTGATGCAGATCGGCATGGAAAAAACCGTCACGAAGCGCCTGTTTGAGAAAGACGCGGATCAGCTTCTCGGCCAGCTCGTCCCGGTCGAGCCCCGCGGCATCGAGCGCGGCATGATCGCCGATATTGTACCCTTCGACACGTTCGATGGTCAGAACCCGCTGTGCCGTGCGCGCCCAATCCACCGCCGGCACCCGGTAATCGGGATCGTCGCGGAAATTCTCCGCCAATTCGCTGGCCGCCGCCGCCTCGAGGCGCAGATCCATCTCGATCGTGACGGCATCGCGGATGGTCTTGACCACATCGACCGGCCGCAGACGCCGGATCGACGGGCGCAGCCATTCCAGCAGACGGGCCAGCGCCATGAACAGATCGAGATCGCGGGCGAAGGCCTCCTCGATCCCGGGGCGCAGCACCTTCACCGCCACGCGGCGCGGGGCCGCGCCCTCTTCCGCCGCCGCTATGGCCGCGAAATGCACCTGAGCGATGGAAGCCGCTGCCACCGGGCGTTCGTCGAATTCGCAGAACAGTTCATCGACCGGCGCGCCGAGTTCCGCTTCGATCGTCGCCCGCGCCCGCGCCGCATCGAAAGGCGGCAGACGGTCCCGCAACCCGGACAGGGCCTCGGCCATTTCACGGCCCACCAGATCCGGGCGCACCGACATCGCCTGGCCGAGCTTGATGAAACTGGGCCCCAGATCCTGCAGGGCACGGGCCAGGCGGATGCCGCGTTCGCGGGCGCGGCGGCTCTCGGCCGGCGAAGGGCGGATCAGCACCCCGCCAAACGAGGCCACGGCCCCCAATGCGCGATGGCGCAGCAGGGTGACGGCGATCTGCATCAGACGCAGCGAATGTCTGAAGATACGCATCGTCAGATCCGCCACCCGGAATGTATCGCCGCGATCCCGCCCGAAAGATTGCGGTATTGAACATGGGCGAATCCCGCCTCCTCGATCATGGCGGCGAAGCGCCGCTGATCGGGAAAGACACGGATGCTTTCGACCAGATAGCGGTAACTGTCGGCATCCCCGGCCACCAGCGCGCCGACGCGGGGCAGCACATGGAAGGAATATTCGTCATAGATCTTTTCGAACAAAGGCAGGGAGACCTTGCTGAATTCCAGACAGAGAAACCGCCCGCCGGGGCGCAGCACCCGATAGGCCTCGCGCAGGGCCGCCGCCTTGTCGGTGACGTTGCGGATGCCGAAGGCGATGGTGTAGCCGTCCTGGCTGCGGGAAACAAAGGGCAGCTGTTCGGCATTGCCCGTCACCCAGTTCAGGCCGCCGGTCAGCCCCCGGTCGTATGCCCGGTCGCGGCCGACGGAAAGCATTCTTTCATTGATGTCGCATACGGTGATCCGCGCCCGGCCCGCCACCTTGTCATGAATACGGAAGGCGATATCCCCCGTTCCCCCGGCGACATCGAGATAGGCCCCGCCTTCCCGCGGCGCCAGCCAGTCGACAAAGGCGTTCTTCCACAGCCGGTGCACGCCCAGGGACATCAGATCGTTCATCAGATCGTAGCGTTCGGCAACGCTGTCGAACACCGCCCGCACCATCGAAGCCTTTTCCGCCCGGTCCACATGGCGGAAACCGAAGGATACCGTTTCTTTCTCGTCCATGATTCCGCTCCCGGTGGCTACGGCATTCCCGATGGATTCGCGCGGACAATAGCGCAAGCACGGCGCGGATGCCAGCATGTGCCTTGGCGGCGGGGCCGCGGGCTGATACTGTCCCTTCCATGCCGGAATTACCCGAAGTCGAAACCGTATGCAGGGCGCTGCAGGATGACCTTGCCGGAGCGCGCATCCGCAAACTGGATCTACACAGCCGGGGGCTGCGCCATCCCTTTCCCGAAGGCCTGGCGGCGCGGGTGGGCGGCCAACGGCTGTCCCGCATCGGGCGCCGGGCGAAATATATTCTGATGCATCTGGAAAACGGCGATGTGCTGCTCTGCCATCTGGGCATGTCGGGGCGCATGGCCATTCATGGGCGAATCCCCCCTGAACGCGGCCGCCACGATCATGTGATCTTTCTGTTCGAGGACGGGCGCGCCCTGGTCTTTTCCGATCCGCGGCGATTCGGCAGCCTCGACATCACCCGCGAAGAGCGGCTGGAGGATCATCCCCGCCTTGCCGGTCTCGGCCCCGAACCGCTCGGCAATCGTTTCAGCGCGGGCGCGCTGGCCCAGTCGCTGCACGGACGCAAAACCGCGATCAAGCTGGCCCTGCTCGATCAGAAAACCGTCGCCGGGCTGGGCAATATCTATGTGTGCGAGGCCTTGTGGCGCAGCGGCATCTCTCCGCGCCGCCAGGCGGCAACGCTGACGGAAGCGGAGATCGCGGATCTGCACGGCCATATCCGCGCCGTCCTGCGCGATGCCATTGCGGCAGGCGGATCCAGCCTGCGCGATTACCGGCGCGCCAGCGGCGAAATGGGATATTTCCAGCACGACTTCGCCGTCTACGGGCGGGCGGGCGAAGATTGCCGGCGTCCCGCCTGCCCCGGCCGCATAGAACGGATTGCCCAGGCGGGGCGATCGAGCTTTTTCTGTCCGCGCTGTCAGCACTGAAGGATCAGCCAATGCCCCGACACCGTCCGGTAAACCGTATTGTCGCCTTCGCCCTGTTGGCCCTGTTCCTCCTCGGCGGTCACGCCGCGCGGGCGGGGGACTTCCTGCAGGCCCTGCCCGAAATCCCCTTGGCGCCCGGCTTTCGGGAAATCGATTCCCGTGCCGTGCTTTTCGACAAGGTGGACGGGCGTATCGCCGCCGCGGAAGCCACGGGCAGCAGCACCCCGCAACAGGCGCGACAATTTTACAAGGCGACACTGCCCCCCCTGGGCTGGCAGTTTACCGGTGATGACAGGGACGGATCGCTGATCTTCGAACGCCGGGGCGAAAGACTGCGGATCATGGGCAGAAAAGGCGGGGGACGGACCTCCCTGGTATTTCTGCTCGTATCCCGGCCGTGAAAAGGGTATGAGTGCGATCCGCATGAACGAATAAAGGGTTGGCCCGTCCGCCCCAAGGGGGGCCGGAACAGGCGAATACAAACTGAGAATACGAACTGAGAATACGAACGGAAACGAGGCTGAAGCCGTTTCCGGAACAGGTGGGAGAACACTGCTATGGCCTATGAAACCATTCTCGTCGATACCAAGGGCGCTGTCGGTCTGATCACCCTGAACCGGCCGGAGGCGCTGAACGCGCTCAACACCCAGCTTGTCACCGAACTCGGCGCCGCGCTGGCCGAATTCGAAGCCGACGATTCCATCGGCGCCATCGTCCTGACCGGCAGTCAGAAGGCCTTCGCCGCCGGCGCCGATATCAAGGAAATGCAGTCCAAGACCTTCATGGACGTCTACAAGGAAGATTTCATCACCCGCAACTGGGAAGACGTGACCCGCTGCCGCAAGCCGGTCATCGCCGCGGTGGCCGGCTATGCCCTGGGCGGCGGCTGCGAACTGGCGATGATGTGCGATTTCATCCTGGCTGCCGACAATGCCAAATTCGGCCAGCCGGAAATCAATCTCGGCACCATTCCGGGTGCGGGCGGCACCCAGCGCCTGACCCGCTTCGTCGGCAAGTCCAAGGCCATGGAAATGTGCCTCACCGCCCGCATGATGGATGCGGAGGAGGCGGAGCGCGCCGGGCTGGTCAGCCGGGTCATCCCGCTGGACGATCTGCTCGATGAAGCCCTGAAGACCGCCGCGCGGATTGCCGAACTCAGCCGCCCGGTGGTGATGATGGCCAAGGAAGCGGTGAACAAGGCCTATGAAACCACCCTGCGCGAAGGGGTCATGTTCGAACGCCGCCTGTTCCATTCTTCCTTTGCCATCGAGGACCGCGCCGAAGGCATGGCGGCCTTCGCCGAAAAACGCAAACCCCATTTCAAGAACAAATAAGCGGAATCAAGCGGGATAAATAGCGGGCGGCGGGTTGACGCGGGCAGACATGGCCGCTATAACCCCGCCCTCGTTAGAGAATTCCTTTCAACAGGTATGTCATGGCTCACACCAAACAGGCGCGCAAGCGCATCCGTCAGACGATTGTCCGCACTGAACGGAACCGCATGAACCGCAGCCGCGTGCGCACCTTCGTCAAGAAGGCCGAGAAGGTTCTGGAAAAAGGCGATATCGAAGCCGCCCGTGAGGCCGTGCGCGTCGCCCAGAGCGAACTGCACCGGGCCGTCAACAAGGGCGTGCTGAAGCGCAATACCGCTTCGCGCAAGGTTTCCCGCCTCAATGCCCGGCTGAAGGCCGCCTCTCTGGGCTGACGACAACGGCTGCATATCCGGCACCAGATTCGCATCAAGGCAACCCAGTGCCGTTGCGGAACCGAAATGAACAAGGGACGCGCCGATAGGCTGCGGCCCTTGTTTTTTATTCCCGCATCGGAATCCATCCACACGACATATAGGCATTTGTTGCTGTGCACACACAATATTTGCCGAAAGTCTTTGTACACGCTTTGATCCCGTTGCCAGCGACGCATGGGCGGATTACCCTTTGCCCACATTTCCTTTTTGCGGTGATCACGGTCACCGGGCCACAAGCCCGGGGGAAGCGGTTTTCGTGCTGCCCCGGGAATCCGCTTTTCCACGCGGCTCCGGCTTCGTGCGGCTCCGGCAGACGGGCGGCAAGGGGTACAAGAGAGTATGAATGAGGCAAATATGAACGACACCGGTTCCGCCGCCTATATGGCCGATCTGCTGCCCCGCGAAGCCTGGGCGATGCTGCAGGCCGAGGACCGGGCCGTGCTGGTGGATGTGCGCACCGATGCCGAATGGCAGTTCGTCGGCCAGGCGGATCTGTCCTCGCTCGGCAGACCCTATATCGGCCTGTCCTGGCAGACCTGGCCGGAAATGAAGCCCAATCCATCCTTCATCGCCGATCTGAGCGCATTGCTGCGCCAGAACGGTTACGACGAAAACACCCCCCTGCTGTTTCTGTGCCGTTCCGGCGGGCGTTCGGCCGCCGCGGCCGCCGCGATGACCAGGGCCGGATATGGCCGCTGCTACAACATCGCCGAAGGTTTCGAAGGCCCGCTCGATGCCGGCAGGCATCGGGGGACTGCCGGCGGCTGGAAGGCAGCCGGGCTGCCCTGGGTGCAGAGTTGACCATGGGTATGGAACAATCCCTGATGAGCGGCGTGGACGAACTGGACGATGTCTGGCGCAAGGTGCGGGCACGGTTGCGCAGCGAATACGGCGAAGCCACCTATAACAGCTGGCTGAAGCCGCTTTCCATCGCCGAGACCGGCAAGGATTGCATAACGCTCGGCGTGCCGACGCGCTTCATGCGCGACTGGATCGCCACCCATTACGGCGAACGCATCCGCGATTTCTGGCAGGCGGAAGACCCGGCCGGGCGCAGCCGGGTGGAGATCGCCGTCAGCAATGCCGCGCAGACGGCAAAGGCGGACGTGCCCGCCACCCCGAAGGGCACAGGGA
>JALXAG010000067.1 GCA_026992315.1 Sneathiellales bacterium
AGTATCGGCGGCAGCGTCAGATGTGTATAAGGGGCAGGAGCAGCGCCCCGGCGATCAGGCCGGTGATGATGTAAAAGCAGGTGGTCTTGCCGGCGCCATTGGGGCCGAGCAGGCCGACGGCCTCCCCCCTCTGAACGCGCAGGCTGACATCGCGCAGCACCGGGCGCTTGCGATAGCGCTTGCCGAGATTGCTTACCGTCAGCCCCTCGTTTTCGGCAATCAGCCGCGGGCCACCCCGCCCGCCGGTATCGCCCCCGCCGCTATCGCCGCTTCCGTTCACATTGTCTTTTCTGCCGCTCACGCCTTCACTGTCTTTCGTTATGTTTAAGAAACCGTTTCCCTTGCTTCATGCCGCCTCATCCCCATTCCGGAGGGAGTGGGGCAGCATGTCACTTCTTCTTCCTTTCCGGCACGAAAATGCCCTGCACCCGACCGCCGCGGCGGGTCACGCCCTGCATGCCGGAGCCGGAAACACCGCCTTCCAGCTTCGACACCCCCGTCGCCAGATTAAGCACCAGCCGGCTGCCGCGCAGCACGTTATCGCCCCGGGTCAGCACCACACCGCCTTCCAGGGTGATCACCCTGGCGGCGACATCGTAGACGCCGCGCTGCCCCTGGGCGGTTTCCGCCGGGGAGGCGATGAAAACATTTCCCGATGCATCGAGGCGTGAAATGGTATTGCCGCCGCCGTTCTTACCGGCCTTGTAATGAACGCGCAGGGTATCGGCACGCAGAACGATATTGCCCTGCACCGCCTCGACATTACCGGAGAAAACAGCCAGTTGCTGCTGCTGCTTGACCTCGAGACTGTCGGCATTGATGCGGATCGGCTGATCCGTGTCGATTGCGGGCGTCTGGGCAATCGTGACGGATGACGGCAGCAACGCCGTCATGAATGCAAAGGCCGCGATCATGCATATTTTCCGCATCATTGCCTGCGTCCCGGATACAGTGTCACCATAACGTTTCCCGTCAGTTTCAGCACCTTGCCGCCCTCGCTGATCCGGTAGCTGTCGGCAGCGATATCCCCCAGCGGTCCCTGCCCCGAAATGGGCGCTATCCCTTCCGCCATGCCCTTTTTCAGATCGATATTGGCGCTGTCGGTATGAAGCTCGTAACCGGCATCGGTATAGACATCGATGCCACCGGACAGCAGCATCGTCCCCGCCTCCCGGTCGTAAACGCCTGTGGGCGCCGTGATCGACAGCCACAGGGCGTCGTTCAGGGTCAGATCCGCCTGGATGCGCGTCAGGCTGATACGCGCCGTCCTGCCCGGCAGCGGCGTGGCGGCCGAAGCCGTGACCATAAAGGGATTGCCCTTGCCGTCGATCCCCTGGAAGCGGGCGTTTTTCATGCCGAGGCCGCTCTGATCGGCCGATACCGTGCCGAGATCGGCCAGCGAGGTCATTGCCCCGAACAGGCGCGGCCAGGCGAACAGCGCTGCCAGAATCAGCAGGGCGGTACCGGCAAGCAGCAGTTTCAGCCAGAAGATCCGCCGCCGCCGCGCTGCCAGATCGGCCATGGAGGCAATGCGGCGCGGGCGCAGCAACAGGCTGCCTTCCCGCCTGAGGCCGGCCTTTTCCGCCTGATCGTCATTGTGCTGAGTACCGTTTTGCTGAGTACCGATTGCCGCGTCCGTGTGCAAGAACCCTGTCCGTTTCTGTCCCGACTTCAGTCCCGACCGCTTTACCCACCGGGCCCGGATCAGCGCGGGTCGACACCGTCCCGGCCCCATGGCAAGGGCCTTGCGCCGATTCGCCCTGTCCTTCAAGTATGGGATCGCCCCCGGCGAATTGCAAACCCGTTCTGTCATTCAGGCACGAGTCTTGCTTGCCTGCTGCAGCGCATGGCGGAACGGAAGGGTTCCGATCCGCTCATCGGCATCTGAAAACAATGCCGTCCCGCAGCCAAGGGCGGCGGTCAATGGGCGAAGATGTCCGTATCCTCCCACCCCGCCAGATCGAGACGGGCCCGCGCCGGCAGAAAGGCAAAGCATTCCCGGGCCAGTTCCAGACGATCCTCGCGTTCCAGCATCCGCGTCAGATGATCGGCCAGCTCGTGCAGATACAGCCCATCGGCCGCGGCGCCGCGCATCTGCGCCGCCGTCAG
>JALXAG010000068.1 GCA_026992315.1 Sneathiellales bacterium
CGACCGGTCTTTTCCGCCACGAGGCCGAGAAAACGACTGCCAAGGCCACGGGGGATCCACATCAGCTGGCTGTCGGCACTTTGCCGCGCGGCTGACAGATCGGGCCTGCCACCGGCCAGCGCCTCCCGCCAGCGGGCGGGCATGTCGGCGATGGCCCGCGCCGCCTGGGTCAGCGTGCCATCGAGGGCATATTTCAGCCCGCCGTGAATGATCCCCTGCGAGGCAACGCTCTGCCCCGCGCCCAGCGCCGTTTTTTCCAGCAGGCAGGCAGTGCGCCCCGCCGCCAGAAGGTGGCTCAATGTCCACAGCCCGGCGATGCCGCCGCCGACGATCACCGCATCCGCCGTCAGAGGTTTCATTCCTCCCCGACCTCGTGATTGCGCAGGCGCCTCACCGTCGCCGTGGTGCTGAAGCCATCGCGAAACGGCGCCAGCACGACCTGCCCGCCCCATTGGCGCATCTCACGGGCACCGACTACCTGGTCCAGGGTGTAATCGCCCCCCTTGATCAGCACATCGGGGCGAAGGAATTCCAGCAGGGAAACCGGCGTATCCTCATCGAACACCACCACGAGATCGACAATCTCCAGCGCCGCCAGAACCATGGCCCGCGCCGCCTCGTCCTGAACGGGGCGGTCCGGCCCTTTCAGGCGGCGGACCGATGCATCGGAATTGATGGCGACGATCAGGCGATCGCAGGCGCCGCGCGCCGCCTCGAGCAGCGACAGATGCCCCGGATGCAGCAGGTCGAAACAGCCATTGGTGAAACCGACCTTCAGCCCCCGGCCCTGCCAGCGGCTGACATGATCGCGCGCCGCATCGCGGGTAACATGTTTCCTTCCCAGGCCGCGCAGGGCCTCCTCATGCAGGGCATGGGCCAGTTCGTCCGCACGCACCACGGCGGTACCTGCCTTGCCGACCACGATACCGCCCGCCGTATTGGCCAGATCGGCCGCATCCGGGTAATCGAGCCCCGCCGCCAACGCCACCGCCAGGGTGGCGATCACCGTATCCCCGGCCCCGGAAACATCGTAGATCTCCCGCGCCCGGGCCGGAAAATGGCGGATGCCGCCATCCCCATCCACCAGACTCATGCCCTCGGCCGAGCGGGTGACCAGCATCGCCCCGAAATCATGGCGGGCGATCAGTGCCCGGGCCGCGGCGGCGATGGCCTCTTCCTCCCCTTCCGCCCCGGCAAGCTGCGGGCTGGCCGCCTGCAGTTCCTTGAGATTGGGCTTGATCAGACTTGCCCCCGAATAAACGGCGAAATCGGCCTTTTTCGGATCGCACAACACCGGTTTGCCCGCAGCGCGGGCCCGGGCGATCAGCGCCGGGAGCACGGCGGGCGACAGCATGCCCTTGGCATAATCGGAAAGAACGATCACATCGCAATCCGCCATTGCCGCATCGAAGGCGGCCAGCACATGATCGGCAACCTCATCGCCGATATCGCGGACCGTTTCCCGGTCGGCGCGCAGCAATTGCTGCGCTTCGGCGATAAAGCGCTGCTTGATCGTGGTGGGCCGGTCCTCAGCGGCGATAAGGCGCATATCCACCCCCTCCATGCCATCGCCCAGATGCCGCAGCTGCCCGCCGGCCTCATCGTCGCCGCAGACGCCGATCAGCACCGCCCGGGCGCCGAGCGCGGCGACATTGCGGGCGACATTGCCCGCCCCGCCGATCATTGTTTCCTCGCGGGTGACCTGAAGCACCGGGATCGGGGCTTCGGGCGAAATCCGCCCGACACGGCCATAGATGAAACGGTCCAGCATCACATCGCCCACGCACAGGACCCGCGCCCCGGGGAAACGTTCCAATGCTGCCGTTGTCCGGGCCTGCGCCATGTTCAATCCTTTATCAGCCCCAGTTCGGTTTCCAGCGCCCCGCACAGCATATGGCCGATGGTGATGTGCATTTCCTGAATATGCGCCGTATCCCGGGCCGGCACCACGATCAGCACATCGCACAAGCCCGCCATGGCGCCGCCGTCGCGCCCGCTGAGGCCGATGGTGACCATGCCCTGGGAACGCGCCTGTTCCAGAGCCCTGAGCACATTGGGGCTGTGCCCGGAGGTGGAGATGGCGACCAATACATCCCCCGCGCCGCCCAGCGCCCGGACCTGGCGGGCGAAGACATGCTCGTAGCCGTAATCATTGCCCGCCGCCGTCAGAGCCGAACTGTCGGTGGTCAATGCGATGGCGGCGATGGGATCGCGGTCGCGGACATAGCGGACAACCAGCTCCGTCGCCAGATGCTGGGCATCGGCGGCGGAACCGCCATTGCCGCAGAACAGTATCTTGCCGCCGCCGCGCACCGCCGATACCAGTGCCGCCAGCGCCGCGTCGAAATCGTTGGCCACGGCTTCCATCGTCGCCCGGGCCACATCGATATGCGCCTGAAAATGATTGCTGAAATAGGCGGAAGAAGCCATGACGTTCCCGTTGCTGACCTGTGCTTTTTCGGAAACTACGATCGCGGCGGGGGGAAGTAAACCGTTCTCTGCCCTCTTTGCCGCCGCAAGCGGTTCAACCCGTCTGCAGCAGGCGCCGCCCATCCCCTTCCAGCACCAGCGCCGTCAGCACGCCGGTGGCAAAAGCGCTGGTATCGACATTGATGCGGTTTCCCCGCCAGTCCACCTCCTGCCTGCGGGTATGGCCATGAACGATCATTGCCCCGTGATCCCCGCCATGGGAGAGAAACGGTTCGCGTATCCAGACCAGATCTTCGGGAGACTGCGCCTGCAGCGGAACGCCCGGGCGGATGCCGGCATGGGCGAAAAAATACCCGCCGTCGCGATAATACAGCGCCAGAGTGCGCAGAAATTCCAGATGACGGGGCGGCAATGCCGCCGCCAGCGCTTCGCTCAAGGCACCAACATCCCCTTCTTCCGGATCGATGCCGTATGATTCCAGCGTCTGACGCCCGCCATATTTCAGCCAGCCGGCCGCCTGCCGCGGCTGGCTGAGAAAGGCCAGCATCTGTTCCTCGTGATTGCCCAGAAGGCTGATCCGTTCCATCCCCGCAGGCGGGGGGGCGGCCAGCATTTCGATCACCCCGCGGCTGTCGGGGCCGCGATCGACATAATCGCCCAGCATGACGATCACGGTTTCTCCGGGGCCGGAGGCCGCATCGTCGACGATCCGTTGCTGCAGTTCCGCCAGAAGATCGGCGCGGCCGTGAACATCGCCGATGGCATAGATCCGTCGCCCGGGAGGCAGGCTGTAGACAGGGGATTTCTTGCGGAGAAATTCAAACATGGGCCGAGACTATCGCCACCCGCCTGCCATGCAAGGAAAAATGCCTGCCGCCATTGCCCGCCTCTCAGCCAAGCCCTTCGACCGGTTCCTGGTAATGGGCCCAGCGTTCGCGCCCGCCGCGATTGTCGAGAATGTTCAAAAGCGCCGTGACCGGTGCCTGATCGAAGCGGCGCCCGGCCTCCTCCATCAGATGGTGGGAGACTTCATCGAAGCTCATGCCCGGACGATAGGCGCGCGCACTGACCATGCCGACGAAGGCATTGGCCACGGCAACGATACGCGCCGTAATCAGAATTTCCTTACCCTTCAGCCCCTTGGGGATACCGCTGCCATCCCAGTGTTCCTGAATCTGGCGCAGGGTCTCGACCACCGGGCCGTCGAACTCGACCCCCTCCAGCAGATCGGCGCTGGTCAGAATGCTTTCGCGGATCTGGCGCAGTTCCTCCTTGCTCAGCTTATCGCGTTTGACCAGCAGCGATTCAGGCACCAGGCTCTTGCCCAGCCCCATGACCGCACCGGCGGTTTCCGCGGTTTCCACCAGCACCTTATCGAGCCCCATCTCCTCGGCGATGGCACGGGCCACCTCCGCCACCCGTGCCGAATGATGGGCGGCCCAGGGATCGCGGCGATCGACCACGGCAACGACAGTGGTCACCAGCTGGCGCAGCACCCGTTCGCGCCGGGCCCGTTCCTCGACGACTTCGGTCACATCCTCCTGCACCACCAGCACGCCCTTGGCCAGCCCCGGGCCGAGATCGAGGGGAATATGGTCGGATTTGACGATGCGCACCCGCCCGCCATCCTCGATGGACAGGGTATCGCTGACCGCCTCGTCCAGATCCAGCGCCCGGCGGTTGAGCTGCTCTATGGGCCGGGCGCGGACGGGACCGAGCACCGCTTTCAGGCTCTTGCCCAGAATTTCATCCGGGGTGGCATCGGCTTCGCGCGCGGCCACGCGGTTGGCAAAGCGATAATGATTATCCGCATCGAAAGCGGCAATCGCCGTCGGCTGGCCGTCGGTGACGATACGCAGGAAATCCGTCAGCTCGCCCAGCCTGCGGGCCAGGCGCTTATAGCGCTGCGCCGCCGAACGCGCCCGAACCGATGTGCCATGGCGCCAGGCCAGCAGCAGCAACAGCAGAAACAGCACGATGACGCCCAGCAGCGTCAGCACCATGAAACGGGCCCGTCTGTCGGTCTCGGCCAGCGCCTCATCGGCATCGATGGTCCGCAGCAATGTCCAGGGCACCACACTCAATGCGCGGGCCGTGACCAGAACATCGGCATTGCGGTAATTGACTGCCCGGGTGAAACCACCCGGATTTTCCAGCGCCCAGGCGGCCGCCAGATCCGGCGTATCCAGCGCCATGCGCCGGGTCAGCGGTTTACTGCCATCGCGCAGGGGCGAGAGATAGAGAACCGTCTTGCCGTCGCGGCGCACCAGGTAGCTTTCCGCAGTCTCGGCGGTCTCGCCCGGTTGACGCAGATTGGCGAAAAAATCCTCCCCCAGGGGCAGCAGGCCGATGATCACTGCCGCCTCGCCCCCGGGTGTCTCATCCGCCTGCACGCCGAAAACCGGCACGATAAAGCCGATGCGCGGACGGTTATCCGCACTCAGATGCATGTCGATCAGCGCCGTCTGCCCGGGTTCGCGCCCGGCCAGGGCCTGACGGATCGGCGCACTCATCGGCGGCATGAAGGGGGTGGACACCAAAAGCCGGCCCGATAGCGTGGCCAGGGCGATGCCGCCAACGCCGGTACGCTTGACATTGGCAGCGACATCGGGGCCCAGAACCTCGCCCTTGTATCCGCCCTTGTCGGCAGTGGCGACCAGCAGATTGCGCAGATATTCGCCCTGAGCTTCTGCCGCCTCGCGATCCTCGGCCGAGGCGGCGGCGCTGTCCAGAAGTGCCGAAACATAAAGCTGCAGCGAGGCGTTTTCGGCCAGATCCTGCAGAACGGCACGACGGTTTCTCAGCCAGTCGTCCAACGCCGCGACCCGGCTGTCGGCGACGATGCCAAGACGCGTCTGCCACGCCCGCAGATCGCGGTCGCGTTCGCCTGCGACAAAGACGAAGACCAGATAGGTGCCGGCCAGGGCCGCCACGACAATGGATACAATGCCCGCCACCAGCCCCAGCAGGCTGCGCGAACCCCGCTCGCGCTTCTCCTCGTCTTCGAGAAGCCGATCCGCATCCAGATGAAAATCCTGCATTCCGTACCGCCCTGCCTTATCCGTCTGTTCATGCGGCAATGCCGCCTCCCCACCGGGAGGGTGATCCTCCCATGATTAACCGGTTTTATTAACACTCTCTTTATCAACTTGGCGGCATCATGGCAGTGTTGGAGTTTACAGCTGTTTTTTTCCGGAAGCTCAGTGGTTGCCATGGGTAAATTCAGACAATGGATAATCGCCGCCGCCGCGGTGGCGATTTTATCGACACCGGTACTGATATCGGAACGGGCCGAGGCCAGCTCTTCGGGCGTTTTCAACACTCATGAAATCCGCCGCACCAATCTGAAGCCCTTCACCAAATGGCGCGATGCCCTGAAGCGATATGAACGCGAAAGCGTCAAGGCCCCGGGCCGGTGTGGCGACCTGACGCAAAACAAATGCCGTTTCCGCGAATGGGCCGCATTGATCGAAAAGCTGCGCGGGCTTTCCCCCGCCGAACAGATGCGCCGGGTCAACCGCTTCATGAACCGCAGCCGCTATATCATCGATCCGATCAACTGGGGGGTGAAGGATTACTGGGAAAGCCCCGGCCAGTTCTTCACCCGCGAAGGCGACTGCGAAGACTATGCCATCACCAAATACATGACGCTGAAGCGGCTGGGTTTCGATCCGCGCACAATGCGCATCGTTGTCCTGCGGGACCTTAATCTGAAAATCGCCCATGCCGTTCTGGTGGTGGAGATGAACGGCAAGCGCTGGATCCTGGACAACCAGATCGAACAGGTGGTCGAGGATACAACCATCCGCCATTATCTGCCGCTCTATTCGATCAATGAATATGCCTGGTGGCTGCACCGCAGGGAAGGCTGAGACCCCGCCCCGCCAAGACCGCCGATACCCGGTCAATCCTTGCGCGGCAGGTCGCGCGGGGTGCGCTGCATGCGCGGATCGACGGAATCGAAACCGGTGAAGGGACGGGCAAGCCGCCGCCGGGCCATGGCGATATAATCGGGATTGATGTCGATGCCGCTGCAGCGGCGCCCCAGCGCCTGGCAGACCCGGGCCGTGGTGCCGCTGCCGAGAAACGGATCCAGCACATGCGCCCCCGGCCTGCTGGAGGCACGAATGATGCGTTCCATCAGCGCTTCCGGTTTCTGGGTGGGGTGGCGTTCGCGCTCCCCGGCGCAATAATGCACATGGGAAAACTGCCACACATCGCCGGGATTGGCCCCGGCCATATTGTTGCGCTTGCGGAAATATTTCTGCGGCACCCGGATATCGTCAAGGTTGAATACCGGCCGCGATCCGCGCGAAAAATAGAGAATATCCTCATGACGCGGCGAGAAGCCGCGCCTGCGCCCCATCCCCTGGGTATAGTGCCAGGTGATCCAGCCGCAAAAGCGCAGGCCGAATTCCTCCTCCAGCATGCAATAGAGGCGGGCGATGAAACGCACCCCCATGAACACGTAGAGCGAGCCTTGCGGATGCAGCAGCCGGATCGCCGCTTCAAGCCAGCCGCGGGTGAAATCCTCGTATTCCCGCCAGTCGCGCAGATCGATATTGTTGCCGTAATGCTTGCCGAGATTATAGGGCGGATCGGCAATCAGCAGATCGACGGAGCCGGCCTCCATCCCCGACATGATCCGTGCGGCATCGCCGCAATGCAGGGTAATGCCCCCCTCTTCCGCTGCCGCCGGAGGACGACCACCCGCTGCCCGTGCCGCCGGGGAAGCGGCGTCGCTCACCGCGGGGCCCGTTTGGCCAGGATCCGCTGCAGGGTGCGCCGGTGCATGTTCAGCCGCCGCGCCGTCTCCGACACATTGCGGTCGCATAATTCATAGACACGCTGAATATG
>JALXAG010000069.1 GCA_026992315.1 Sneathiellales bacterium
GTGGCGCTGATTTACACCATGGTCATCATGTCCGCCGCCGACCGCGACATGACCGACCGTGAACTCGGTATTATTGGCGAAACCGTGCGCATCCTGCCGGTTTTCGACGATTACGACATAACCGCGCTGCCCGATACGGCGCGTTCCTGTGCCGATCTGCTCGAACGCGAGGACGGGCTTGAAACCGTCATCGGCCTTATTCGCAACTCCCTGTCCGAACATCTGCGCGAAACGGCCTATGCCCTGGCCTGCGAGGTTGCCGCCGCCGACGGTCATCTGTCGCAGGAGGAAATGCGCCTGCTGGAAATGATTCGCCATGGTCTGGACATCGAACGTCTTCATGCCGCGGCGATAGAACGCGCCGTCGCCGCCCGTTTCAGAACCCACTGAAGCCTCGGCGATGGATAGGACGGCGGATGCGACCGCAAGCGGTCTGCGCGGCTGGAAGATCGGCCTGATCGGCACCGGGCGGATGGGCGCACCGATGGCCCGCAACCTGCATCGCGCCGGGGCCGAGATGCATCTTTATTCCCGCAGCCCCGGGAAAATCGCCCCGCTGACCGCAGAAGGCATGCAGGGCGAGGACAGCCCCGCAGCCCTGACCCGTGCCGTCGGTCCCGGCGGCGTCATCATTGCCGTGGTCACCGATACGCCTGGGGTGGAAAACATCCTCTATCGTGAGGACGGCATCCTCTCCGCCATGAGGGAGGGGCAGTATTTCATCGATATGGGGACGACATCGGCAATCGAAACCGCCCGTTTTGCCCGCGATGTCGCTGCCCGCGGCGGCCACTATATGGATGCGCCGGTCTCCGGCGGCGAAATCGGCGCCCGGAAGGGCGATCTGTCGGTCATGGCCGGGGCGGAGGATACTGTCTTCCGCCATTTACTGCCCATTCTGCATGTATTGGGAGGCAATATCACCCATATGGGCGGCATCGGCACCGGCCAGATCGCCAAGGCCGCCAATCAGGCCATTGTCGGCATGACCATCGATGCCGTTGCCGAAGCCATCGCCCTGGCCAAGGCCGGCGGCATCGAACCGGCCCGCCTGCGCCAGGCGCTGATGGGCGGTTTCGCCACCTCGCGCATTCTCGACCTGCACGGGCAGCGCATTGCCGACGGTGACTTCACCCCCGGCGCCCAGGCCACGATACAGCGCAAGGATATCGCCCAGGCGCTGGAACTGGCCCGCCATCTGAAACTGGATCTGCCCGGACTGTCCGCCAATCTTGCCCTGTGGGACAAGCTGATCGAAAAAGGCGATGGCGGGCTGGATCATTCAGCCCTGTTCAGACTGTTCGACCCCGACGAGGGGAGTGAGTGAACCCGCCTGCCACGAAACGTGGAGTACGTTCAGAACAAAAGAAATGGCGGCCCGGAAACCGGACCGCCAGATCATACCGACCGCTTCCCAAAGAGGTTGGATTCTTAAAGAACCGATAAATTCTTAAAAAACCAACCGGAAAGCTGAAAACAGGCTGCCGGCAAAAACCGACCAAGGAGAACGCAGGCAACCCATAAATCACAGGAATCATAAAAGCACATCTTACGGGGATTTTCAACAAATTTTATCTAATTTCTCATCTGTTCGCATTAACAAATCATTAACCATTTAAGTCATTCACTTCATGAATATTTGAATAAAATATACCGATATCGGCAGCACATTTGCAGACATATCTGTCCTATCGGCAACATCTCAGATATTATCCGCCCGCCGCCGTTCATCGCGGCGGTTCAGCGTATGATGAAGGGCCGCTGCAAGATCCCGCTTGCGGAATGGCTTGCTCAGAATATCCGTCGCCCCGAGGCGCGAGAGGCGGGAAAGCTTCTCCTCATCCGGCTTGCGCCCGGACATGAAGGCAACGGCGACATCGGGGTAAATCTCCCGTATCCGCTCCGCAGTTTCTATGCCGTCAATGCCGCCGCGCAGAATGATATCCGCCAGAACCAGATCGGGCTGCATGTCGGGATAGGCGCACAAATCTATGGCCTCCTGTCCTTCGGAGGCTTCGACCACCCGATAGCCCAGCGCCACGAGCTGGGAGCGGGTCAGTTCACGCACGGAGGCATCGTCCTCCACCAGCAGCACCAGTTCGCCATTACCCAGCCACAAAGGTGCCGTATCCTTGCGCGGTGCGCACGGCGCTTCCCCCTGCATGGCCCGCGGCAGATAGATAGTCACCGTCGTGCCTTCGCCAAGCGTGCTGTCGACATAGATCGCCCCGCCGGACTGGCGGACAAAACCATAGACCATGCTCAGCCCCAGCCCTGTGCCCTTGCCCACGGATTTTGTGGTGTAAAAGGGCTCGAACACCCGTTCCATCACCTGTTCGCTCATGCCGCAACCGTTATCGGAAACCACCAGGCGGACATAATCTCCCGCCGGTAGCATATCCCCATGGCCATGAGGAACGGATCCGGTTTCCTGGAACCGGAAATTGCCGACGCTGACACAGACCGTACCGCCATCGGGCATGGCATCGCGGGCATTGAGAACCAGGTTAAGCAGCGCATTCTCCATTTGCGCCGGATCGACGCGGCAACGCCAGAGGTCCTCCTCCATGCGCAGGTCGAAATCGATATTTTCACTCAGGCTGCGGTTGAGCAGATCGGCGACATTGCGCACCAACTCGTTCATATCGACGGTTTCAGGATGCAATGCCTGCCTGCGCGAGAAAGCAAGCAGGCGTTGTGTCAGCATCGCGCCGCGTTCGGCCGCGTGCAGGGCCCTTTTCGCCAAACGCGATTGCTCCGGACTGCCGAGGCGCTCCACCAGCAATTCCAGATTACCCATGATCACGGCCAGAAGATTGTTGAAATCATGGGCAATACCGCCTGTCAGCTTGCCGATCGCTTCCATCCGCTGGGATTCGCGCAGGCGTTCCTCGCGCTCCTTGCGGTCGGTGATATCGCTCAGCATGGCCAGCAGCCCGGCAAAGGAGCCATCGGCCGTATAGTTCGGATTGACGGAAACGAGAATCCAGCGTTTGCCCGCCTCACCGCAGTCGAAGCGAATTTCCGCCCGACGGCGCATCCCGGATGCCCCGTCCCGGAACAGCGCCCCGTATTCTTCCCGACTGTCCTCATCGACAGCATCGGCGAGATCGAAGCCCTGCAAGGCCTCAGGGTCCTTGCCCAGCAACGCCGCCGCGCGGACATTGGCATAGCGGACCCGCCCCTGCCGGTCGATCTGCAACACGCCCTCAAGCGCCGTTTCCACGATACCGCGATAGCGGCGCTCGCTCTCCTGCAGGGCGCGTTCGGCCTTTTCCTGGGATTGCAGCATCTCGTTATAGGCCTGCACCACGGCGCCGAGTTCGTCGCGGGCCTCCCAGCGCACGGGAACGCGCACATTACGGCTTTTCGCCAGCTCTATCGATTCGCGCAGGCGCGACAGAGGCACGCCGATAATCCTGTGGCTGACGATCAGGGTCACCCCGGCGATGACGAAAGCCAGCAGTAACAGGATCAGGGCATCGAAAATCAACCGTTCCATCACCTGGCGCCACACGCGGTCCTTGCGGAAAATCACCTTGAGGCGACCGATTTCCTTATCCTCGCCAAATGCCATGTAACGGATTGGCACTTCACGCAGGAGATGATCGCCCGATGCCCCCACAGGACCGATGGAGGACAGGATCTTGCCATCCTGATCATAGACAACAGCCCCCAGCAGATCCTGTTCGCGCGACATCGCCGTCAGAATCGCATCGATGGAGGCGATATCGTAATTCCACAGAGGCGAGGAGAGGGCAGAGGCCTGAACAGTGACGAATTTCTCGAGGCGCGAATGCAATTCGGTGGAAAGGTTGCGGTAATTGACCGTCTCAAGCGCGGCAAAAAATACCAGCAGGGTAATGCCGACGATCGGCAGATAAACTGCCAGAAGCTTGGTCCGCAGGCTCAGTACCGGAGAGACCGACGCACTTTTCCCCACACCGTTCCCTGTGACCTTGCCTCCGCCAGGCGGCGGTTTTCTACTCATGACCGCCGCACTCCCCCTGTCTGAATGACTGCACTCCTTCGGTGTCAAACATGCCCCGGTCTGTCATAACCCTTACCCGGCCACCCGGCCGGCCAGAGCCCTCAGACCGTCCTGCCATTTATCCCTTGCCGTGCCCCGGCCCAAATCTTGTGAACAGAATTCCCGCATAAGACCATTTTAATCGCTTTTACAGCGGGATGAAACCGAACGATCCGGTAAAATTCAATTAATTGTTGCTGTTGAAATGACAAAAACCCGCAAATCGGGTGATTCCCACGAGCCCACCTTTCGGTTACAGAGCAAAAAAACCCCCGGCGAAATGGCCGGGGGTCAAGTGGATGGCTCCTATAGGGGTGTGAAAATCGCGAAGAAAACATCAACTGCATGATTCCCGAAAACGGCATCACCGAACGGGTCACACAGCAAGGCCTAGCCTTCGATGCCGTGCACTCGCGCATCACGTGTTATATATAACATTAGTAATGATATCCTTCAATCCGTACATTAATGGACAGGTCTTCCCGGCCTCATGAAGTCCCGCTCCACCGAGAAACAGCCGGCCATCGCCCGGCATTTCATCCGTTGCAGCAGGCTACTCAATCCGCCGTTTCGCAGGCCAGGGCGGTTTTTCCGGCATACAGCGGAAAGATTCTTCCAGCGCCCGGCGGATCGCCGCCGGATAGGAAATATCCGGCAGCACTTCCTGCGCCTTCACCCAATTGAGAAAGAGGATCCGCGCCTCTTCCTCGCTGAAACGCGGTGGCGGGCAATAGCGGCGCAGATCCGGCCGCTTATAGAAGATCATGTTATCGGCACCGACGATTGCGCCGATCATATTGCGGCAGATATAAAGCGGGCGACGGCTCGGCGCTTCGCACAGGCGAATGAATTCGCGCAGGCTCTCGCCTTTCTGCGGGGCGGATATGGCCGTGCCCGCCCAGAATGCACCAAACATCAGGGCAATCACGGCCAGCATGTGCGGACAAGCCGCCCCATTCCGTGACATTGTCCATCGGCCTCCCGCTTCATGTTCCGAGGAAACGATTATGCCACAGGGCATTGTTTCAGCCAAACCAGTCGGCCAGCCGGTACCAGCCATAAGCACCGCGCAGATATGCTTTGCGCAGACAAGGAAACGGGAAGGCCGGCAGGGGGCGCCGCAGCAAGGCAGGCACCGCCTCGTCCAGCGCCAGCGTTCCCGCCGCCACCTGACCGATCCGCGCGCCGAGCCAGCTTGCCATGGCCACGCCGTTACCGTGATAGGCCAGGGCATGAAAAAAGCCGCCGCCCCCTGCGAATACCCCTGCATGGGGCAGCAGATCCCGGGCCAGACAGATGAACCCCTGCCAGAAATGCGTGACCGGCACATGCCGCCAGGCCGGAAAATAACGGCCGATCTGCTGCTGCAGCCGCCGGCGGATATGCCGGGCCTCGCCCGGCGCACCGCTCAGACCGCCCCGGCCGCCCATCAACAGGCGCTTATCCGGCAGAAGCCGGAAATAATGCAGCAGGTAGCGGCTGTCATAAGCCATGGTTTCCCCCGACCAGCCCTGTGCCGCGATCTCTGCCGGGGTCAGCGGCCGCGTCACAACGATGGAGGAAAGCACCGGCAACAGCCCCTGATCCGTTTCCCGGCGCAGGCCGCGTGGCGTATAGCCGTTCCCCGCCAGAACAACCTTTTCCGCACGCACTATGCCTTGTGCCGTCTGCAGTTCGTAGCCGCCCGCAACAGGGGTTACGGCCAAAACCGGACAGGCTTCGCTGATCCGCCCGCCAGCCGCCAGCACCGCCCGCCCCAGGCCATGCGCATATTTCAGCGGATGCAGGCCGAAACCCGCCCTGATATGGCGGCCGCCATAAACACCTGAAATCGCATAACCTTCCCGGTACAGATCCGCCCTATCCAGCAGTCTTGCGCCATCTTCATGGCCTGACTCCCGCTGCATGCGGCGCCATTGACGGCGACCATGCGCCAACTCAAGCTCCCCCTCGCCGGCGATATCGCATTCGATCCCTTCGCCGAGGATCAGCCGGCGCACATGGCCGATCGCATCGTGCTGTGCCCGGCGAAAGCCACCGGCACGGACATCGCCATAACGGCGTGCCAGCGTTTCATGATCATGCATGGAGGAACCGAGACAACAGAAACCGCCATTGCGCCCGGACGCCCCCCAGCCGACAAACGCCGCCTCTATCACCAGAACATCACGCCCGGCACGCGCCAGTTCCAGCGCCGCGCTGAGCCCCGTATACCCGCCGCCGATGACCGCAACCTCCGCCCGCCGGGGCAAAGCCGTTGGAGGAGGGGACCACGCCCCGGCACTGTCCCGCCAATAGGAAGCAGGCGGGGTATCGTATGCGCGCTGGCTGGGATGGTAGGCTGCGGTCATGGTGTTCCTGCCTGCGATACAGTTTATTGTATAAAATAGCGAAAAAATACAATAGAAAGAGAGGAAGCAAAGCGCTATTGATAAAACCGACGGCATGGCCTGCATGGGGCGGGCCCATGATGGGCAGTGCCGGCACGAAGGAAAACGGCTACGGGAACGGAATACAGGATGGCGGACAGGCGGGAAAATGAAAAGCAGGACTTTCTCGCCCGTCACGGCATCGCCCCCGCCGCGATCGAGGCCCTGCCCGCCGATGCCTCGCCCCGGCGCTATTTCCGCATTTCCGGCGGGGCACATGGCCCCTGCCTGCTGATGGACTGCCCGCCGGGAGCCGAGGATCCCCATGCCTTCTGCCGGATCGGGGCCCATCTGCGCCGCCTCGGCCTTTCCGCGCCCGAAATATACGAAGCCGATATGGAAAACGGTTTCCTGCTGATCGAGGATTTCGGGGATCAAACCTATACCCGTCTTCTCGATCGTGGGGAGGCCGCCGAACCGCTCTACCGCCTGGCCGTGGATGCGCTGCTGCGCCTGCATCATGCGCAGGAGGCCACCGATATCGACCTGCCCGCCTATGATGCCACCCTGCTGATCGATGAAGCGGTCCTGCTGACCGACTGGTTTCTTCCCGCCCTGCACGGACAACCCTGCAGCGACGCCGCCCGGCAGGCTTTCGCCGCCGCCATCGGGGAGATGACCGAGATTCTGCACGGCCATCGCCCGACCCTGGTTCTGCGCGATTATCATGTCGACAATCTGATGCTGCTGAGCGGGCGTGAAGGCCTGGCAGCCTGCGGCATTCTCGATTTCCAATCGGCGGTGATCGGCGATGCCGCCTATGACATCATGTCCCTGCTGGAGGACGCCCGCAGGGATGTGCCCGCCCTGTTGCAACGCAACATGCGCGATTATTATCTGCGCCACTGCCCGCCGGAACGCGGCACGGATTTCGATGCCCGCTTCGCCGTACTCGCCGCCCAGCGTCATGCCAAGGTTCTGGGCATTTTCGTCCGCCTGTGCGTACGCGACGGCAAGGCGGGGTATCTGCGTCACCTTCCCCGGGTGCTGGATCTGTTCAGGCACAGCCTGAAACATCCCGCAACCGCGCCGCTGGCCGTCTGGTGCGAAAAGCACTGGCCGGACCTGGAGCGAGCAACCATCGCTGCCGCCTTCGCCGCCCGCTGCCGGCAGGCGGATCCGGCACTTTTCCCCCTGCCCGCAGGACAGAACTGACAGGAACACCGACATGGCCGAGATCAAACGCAATTACGATGCCCAAAGCCTGCGCAAACGGGATATGGCGCATCACTTCCACCCCTTCACCGACACCAGGGCCTTGAACGGCGAGGGCGGAGCACGGATCATCACCCATGCCGAAGGCGTCTACCTGTACGATACGGAGGGCAACCGCATTCTCGACGGCATGGCCGGGCTGTGGTGCGTCAATGTCGGCTACGGACGCAGGGAACTGGCCCGGGCGGCGTATGAGCAAATGCTCGAACTGCCCTATTACAACACCTTCTTCAAAACCACGACCCCGCCGGCGGCGGAACTGGCGGCGCGGATTTCCGCCCTGCTGCCCGACGGCTTCGATTATGTCTTCTTCAACAATTCGGGCTCCGAGGCCAACGACACCATGCTGCGCATGGTCCGCACCTATTGGGATCTGTGCGGCAAGCCGGAAAAGAAAACCATCATCAGCCGCCATAACGCCTATCACGGCTCCACCGTGGCGGGGGCCAGCCTCGGCGGCATGGCCGCCATGCATGCCCAGTCGGGCCTGCCGATCCCGGGGATCGTCCATATCCGTCAGCCTTACTGGTTCGGCGAAGGCGGGGATATGGACAAGAACGAATTCGGCCTGCTGGCGGCGCGGGCGCTGGAAGAGAAAATTCTCGAACTCGGTGCCGATACCGTCGCCGCCTTCATCGGCGAGCCGATCATGGGGGCCGGCGGCGTCGTCATTCCGCCGGCAAGCTACTGGCCGGAAATCAACCGCATATGCAGGAAATACGACATCCTGCTGGTCTGCGACGAGGTGATCTGCGGCTTCGGACGCACCGGCAACTGGTTCGGTTTTCAGACCTTCGGCATCGAGCCGGATCTGATCCCCATGGCCAAGGGTCTGTCGTCGGGCTATCTGCCGATTTCAGCCCTGGCCGTCAGCGAACGCATCGCCCGCACGCTGATCGAAAAGGGCGGCGAATTCTATCATGGCTATACCTATTCCGGTCATCCGGCGGCAGCGGCGGTGGCGCTGGCCAATATCGCCATTATCGAGGATGAAGGCCTGGTGGAAAAGGTGCGCGGGGATACGGGGCCTTATTTCCTCGCCCGTCTCGAAGAACTGTCGGATCATCCCATCGTCGGCGAGGTGCGGGCAAGCGGGCTGATGGGGGCGGTCGAACTGGTTGCCGACAAGAAGACCCGGCAGCGTTTCAGCCCTGACGGCCGTGCCGGAACCATTTGCCGCGATCATTGCTTTGCCAATAACGTCATTATCCGCGCCTGCGGCGACACCATGGTCAGCGCGCCGCCGCTGATCATCACGCGGGCGGAAATCGACCTGCTGATCGAACGTTTCCGCCTCAGCCTCGATCAGACCTGGCGGGATCTGCAGGAAGAAAGCGCCTGACGGCCATTTCCCTGCCGCCACGGCAGGGCAAAGGCAGGTTCAGACCGGAAGCGACCAGTCCACGGCCTCATGAGCGTTGGCCGTCAGATAGGCATTGGCGCGGGAAAAATGCCGGCAGCCGAGAAAGCCGCGATGGGCCGACAGGGGCGAAGGATGCGGCGCGCGCAGCACCAGATGGCGCCCTTCGTCGATCCGCGCCCCCTTCTTTTGCGCATCTGCCCCCCACAGCATGAACACCAGCCCGCTACGCCGGCGGTTCAGCGCTTCGACCGCCGCATCGCTCAGCACCTCCCACCCCTGGCCGCGGTGAGATGCCGCCCGTCCCTCGCTGACGGTCAGGACCGTGTTCAGCAACAGCACGCCGCGGCGGGCCCAGGCACTGAGATCGCCGTGCGAGGGCGCCGGGATACCCAGATCGGTTTCGATTTCCCTGTAGATGTTGCGCAGGCTCGGCGGCAGCTTCACCCCGCGGCGGACGGAAAAGGCAAGGCCCGTCGCCTGCCCCGGGCCATGATAGGGATCCTGCCCCAGGATCACCACCCCGACCCGTTCGAAAGGGGTGAGGGCGAAGGCGTTGAAAATCTCTCCGGCCGGCGGATATACCGGCCCCCGCGCCAGCTCCCGGCGCAGGAAGTCGTTCAGGCGGGGCCGGCAACGACCCTCGTAAACATCGCCGAGAACATCGTCCCAGCCATTGGCGGGCAGGGCAGGCAGAATGTCGTCGATGTTGCTGACGTTCATGTTCCGGCGCTCAGAGGGAAAGACGGTCGATGATTTCACCCTCCGGCGACAGGCACACGGCCAGAAGCTCGCCGCCGAAGCCGCAACCGCCGTCGATGGACAGGGTGTGGCGCGCTTCCACCAGCCCGGCATGTTCCGGATCGAAGCCGCGGATCACCTTATCGAAACCGTTGAACGGCGCATCGATGGCAGCGAAATAAGGCGCCCCCCACCAGAAGGTATCCTTCTGTTCGCTCAGCGGCCGGTTGGGGTCGATCCCCGCATGCACGAACAGCAGCCTGCCGTTATCGGTATAGGCGGCGCGGCGCAGGCTGCTCATCAACTCGTTATGCCCGGGCGAGGCGGCCATGGCCTGACGCAGCGTCCCGGTCCAGCGGGTCGTGGACAGGATCCCCTCGCGGAAACGCACCCGGGCTTCATTGACATTGCCGCCATAGGCCCGCAGGGTGGCTTCGGCGCCACGCTCGATCATCCAGTCGAAGACATCCTGCGGAATGGTGGCGAGCTGAATTTGCAGCATCTTGCGCCACATTTCCTCCTGCGCGCCCCGCAGGAAGACGATGTCCTCCGGCTCCGCCCCCGGAATGGTGAGAAAGGTACGGCGGAATTCGATCAGTTCATCGATGGTTTCGCGCACCATCGGGCCGATGCCGAAATAATTGCCGAGATAGACGATACGATCACCGACGCACAGCCTGCCCAGCAACGCCTCATGCAGATCACGCAGGCGCGTCGCCTCGCCATGAATGGCGCCGACCGCCCAGATGCGCAGCGGCTTTTCCAGAATGCCGAAAATGCTCTTATCGGTGATGTCCATTCCTCTCTCCGCAACGGACATTGCGACGGAATCCCCGTCCGTTCAAGAGGGAAAGCATGATCGAATGTTTTTTCATCCCCGCAGAACAGCCCATCGCCAAAAAGACACCGGAACGAAGGCTACAAACGCGCAAACGCAAAAAAGCCCGCGGCAGGCGCGGGCTTCTTCGATCCGGAGGCGCCGGGGCGCTTCAGGCGACGAGCAGCTTTTCCAGCCGCTCGTTCGCGGCTTCATGATCGATGGCCTCGATCGCGGCCAGCTCGCGCACCAGCCGGTCGCGGGCGGCCTCATAGATCTGCCGTTCGCTATAGGACTGATCCGGCTGATCGGCGGCACGATGCAGATCGCGCACGACCTCGGCAATCGATACCGGATCGCCGGAATTGATCTTCGCTTCGTATTCCTGGGCACGCCGGCTCCACATGGTGCGCTTGACCCGGGCACGGCCCTTCAGGGTTTCCAGCGCGCTTTTCATGATTTTCGGCGAGCTGAGCGGGCGCATGCCCGAACGTTTGGCCTTTGCGACCGGCACACGAAGCGTCATTTTTTCATGAGCGAACTCGATAACGAACAGCTTCAGGGACATGCCGGAGATTTCAGCCTCCTCAATACCCTTGATCAGCCCGACGCCATGGGTCGGATAAACAATGTGATCGCCTTCTTGAAAACTGTTTTCCTTGGACATGCTGCCTCTTCTCAATTGCCTCGCCGCCCTGGCGGCATCCAGCGCCGGGGAACCCGCTGCGGCCGAATGCCGCTCAAGGAAACCCCGGCCATTGCCGGCCGGTTCCGGTCACACGAATAACGCCGGTTACGCTAATAACGCCGGTATCCCATGCATGACGCTCATCCGGGCCGACCGGCGCAGACAAGTCGCAGCGGGCACAACCAATGCAGCCATACCGCATTTTTGCAGCACTGCATTGCACACCTGCCCGGCATCTGCCGTATTCCGCACCGCTTCGCTCTGCGGCTTACAGCCCGCACGATGCCAGCCATCCGCCGCCTTCGGCCTGAATGATCCGTGGCGCGGATCCATATCCGCATGCGCCCGCAACCGGGGGCGACATGGCGGCGTAAAAAAACGGTGCCGGATCTGCAAGAGCGACACCGCATCCGCCACCACGACCGGAACCCGCATCCCAAGGTTGCCCCCGTTGCTTACGGTGCAGCCCGAAACACCGGCCTCCGGCAAGATGGCAACCGGCGGAACCGAACGACCATCATGTAAATGACGGAAAGATGATACCACAATTTTGTAAAAAAAACAGCATCATTGTGCGCTGCACCCTATGCGGGCGGCGCTACGCTCCCATGCGGGTGCGGAAAGCCCGTCCCGCTGCCGCAGACGGGGAAGGCGGGCAGGCCCGCCGCCCCATGGCCCGCAAAGCCCTGCCTGGGAAGCGACAGCCACACGAAATACTCGTTGCCCGGCACATCACCCCGGGCCGGGCTCGCCGTCAGTCGCCGGAGCCGGGATTTTCGCTGAAATACTTCTCGAACTTGCCCGGCTGATCCTTGTATTCATCCGCATCGGCCGGGGCCTCCTTCTTGCGGGTGATATTCGGCCAGATCTCGGCGAATTTCCGGTTTACCTCCAGCCATTTATCCACATCGCCTTCCGTATCCGGAACGATGGCCTCGGCCGGGCATTCCGGTTCGCAAACGCCGCAGTCGATACATTCATCCGGATGAATGACCAGCATGTTTTCGCCCTCGTAGAAACAATCGACGGGGCAGACCTCAACGCAATCCGTGTATTTGCATTTGATGCAATTTTCGACAACCACATAGGTCATTCACTAATCTCCAAACCGCTTGCCGCACCGCCATGAACCGCTTCCGGTCACGGCGGGCGGGATCATTGCTCCAGTCCCAGGCGGCGCAGCACCCTTTTGCGCGCCTCTGCGCGTTCACGATCGGATACGTATATCAGGCCTCCGATGCGGCGCAACAGATTGTCTTCCAGTTCATGCAGAATTCTGTCCGCGTATACCACCTCCCAAAGCATCTCGACAATCTCGACACGCTCCTGTGGGTCGTAATTTTCCTTGATCGCCCGGGTAAAGGGAACCAGCGATGTGGCATCGGCGGCCTTTTCCTCGCCGGCCGCCAGAAGCGCCGCCGCATCCTCCGGGCTCAGGGCGAAATGGGCCTGCAGGGCATTGCGGATGGCCTCGCGCTCGGCTGCGTCCACATGGCCGTCAAGGCGTGCCGCTTCCACCAGCAGCACGGCCGCGGCCAGACGTTTGCGCTCCTCCCCCGCAGCCACCGCCCCGGCCCCGGAACCGCCCAGCATTTTCATCAACCGCGAAATCATCGCCCTGCCCCGGCAGAAACCGCAAGGCGCGCCCTGCCGCCTCGTCAAAAAAACGCAAAACAAAAAGGCCCCCGGCCCCTGGCCGGAGGCCCCTGAATGAAGCCTAAAGCTTGCGTTCCATCATCAGCTTCTTGATCTCACCGATCGCCTTGCCCGGGTTCAGCCCCTTGGGGCAGGTATTGGTGCAGTTCATGATGGTGTGGCAACGATACAGCTTGAAGGGATCCTCCAGCGCATCCAGGCGGTGCCCGGTATTCTCATCGCGGCTGTCGACAATCCAGCGATAGGCCTGCAGCAGCACCGCCGGCCCCAGATATCTGTCGCCGTTCCACCAGTAGGAAGGGCAACTCGTCGAGCAGCAGGCGCAAAGGATGCACTCATACAACCCGTCGATCTTCGCCCTGTCCTCGCGCGATTGCAGCCGCTCCCGATCCGGGGGGGGCGGGGTCTTGGCCTGCATCCACGGTTCGATGGAAGCATATTGCGCATAGAAATTATCGAGATCGGGCACCAGATCGCGGATCACCGGCATATGCGGCAGCGGATAGATATTGACGACATCGCCCTTCACCTCCTCGATGCCCTTGATACAGGCAAGGGTGTTGGTACCGTCGATATTCATCGCACAGGATCCGCAGATCCCTTCGCGGCAGGAACGGCGGAAGGTCAGGGTCGGGTCGATCTCGTTCTTGATCTTGATCAGCGCATCGAGCACCATCGGCCCGCATTCGTCCAGATCGATGACATATTCATCCACCTGGGGATTCTTGTCGTCTTCCTGCTTCCAGCGGTAGACACGGAAAGTCTTGGTGTTCCTGGCACCGGCAGGCGCGGGGAATTTCTTTCCTTCCGTGATGCGCGAATTACTCGGCAGCTTGAACTCGGCCATCGCTATCCCCTCCGCTCTCAGTACACCCGAGCCTTAGGCTCGACATATTCAACTTCGTCCGTCAGGGTGAAGTTGTGCACCGGCCGGTAATCGAGGGTGACCTTCCAGTCCTCCACCTTGGCCAGCGTGTGCTTCATCCAGTTTTCGTCATCGCGGTCGGGATAGTCCTCGCGCGCGTGCGCCCCGCGGCTTTCGGTGCGGTTGACCGCCGAATTGATGGTGGTCACCGCCGCGCCCAGCAGGTTTTCGAGTTCCAGCGTCTCCACCAGATCCGAATTCCATACCAGGGACTTGTCGGTCACGCCGACATCCTTGAAGCTGGCGCAGATTTCAGCGATGCGCTCCACCCCTTCGGCCAGCACATCGCCGGTACGGTAAACAGGGCAGTTGTTCTGCATGGTGCGCTGCATCTCCTCGCGGATCTTCGCCGTCGGCTTGGGGCCGGAGGCGTGGCGCAGCCGGTCGAACCGGTCGATCACCGCATCGACGCGGGCCTGATCGAGATCGGGCTGGGTCGCCGCCGGATCGATGGTTTCGATACAGCGGGCGGCAGCGGAACGGCCGAACACCACCAGATCGACCAGAGAATTGGATCCCAGCCGGTTGGCGCCATGCACGGACACGCAGGCCGCCTCGCCCACGGCCATCAGCCCGGGCACCACGGCATCGGGATCGCCGTCGCGCGGATTGATCACCTCGGCGCGGTAATTGGTCGGAATGCCGCCCATGTTGTAATGGCAAGTAGGCACCACGGGAATGGGCTCCTTGGTCACATCGACACCAGCAAAGATACGCGCCGATTCGGCGATGCCCGGCAGGCGCTCGTGAATGATGTCGGGATCGAGATGATCCAGATGCAGATAGATGTGATCCTTATGCTTGCCGACGCCGCGCCCCTCGCGGATTTCGATGGTCATGGCCCGGCTGACCACATCGCGGCTGGCCAGATCCTTGGCCGAGGGGGCATAGCGTTCCATGAAACGCTCGCCCTCGCTGTTGACGAGATAACCGCCTTCGCCGCGCACGCCTTCGGTGATCAGCGGCCCGACGCCGTAAATGCCGGTGGGATGGAACTGCACGAATTCCATGTCCTGCAGCGACAGCCCCGCGCGCAGGGCCATGCCGGCGCCGTCGCCGGTACAGGTATGGGCCGAGGTGCAGGAGAAATAGGTCCGTCCGTAGCCGCCGGTGGCCAGAATGACTGTCTTGGCACGGAACACATGCAGCCCGCCATTGCACAGATCCCAGGCCACCAGACCGCGGCAGGCGCCGTCATCGTCCATGATCAGGTCGAGGGCGAAAAACTCGATGAAGAAATTCACGTCATGCTTCAGCGACTGACCGTAAAGGGTGTGCAGCATCGCATGCCCCGTACGGTCGGCGGCGGCGCAGGTTCGCTGGGCAGCGCCCTTGCCGAAACGGGTGGTCATGCCGCCGAAGGCGCGCTGATAGATCTTGCCCTCTTCGGTACGACTGAAGGGAACGCCGAAATGTTCCAGCTCCAGCACCGCGGGAACCGCGTCGCGGACCAGATATTCGATGGCATCCTGATCGCCGAGCCAGTCGGAGCCCTTGACCGTATCGTAATGATGCCAGCGCCAGTCGTCCTCGCCCATATTGCCGAGCGATGCGGCAATGCCGCCCTGGGCGGCGACCGTGTGGCTGCGGGTCGGGAAAACCTTGGTGATACAGGCGGTCTTCAGCCCGCCCATGGCGGCGCCCATGGCAGCGCGCAGCCCCGAACCGCCGGCCCCGACCACGACCACGTCATAGGTATGCTTGGTAACGGAATATGCTTCGGCCACGGCCTTACCCTCCAAAAACCAGTTTCAGCACGGCCAGAATGCTGGCCACCGCCAGCGCCGCCGTAACGAAAATATTCAGAACGATCATGGTCAGCCGTGCCGCCGGGCCATGGACGTAATCCTCGATCACGACCTGCAGGCCAAGGCGGAAATGATAATAGGCCGTGGCGAGGAAAAGGATCAGAACCCCGGCCCAGAACGGCTGGCCAAGCGCCGCCTTGACGGTGGCATAATCCTCTCCCGCCAGGGAAACGATCCGGGCGGCAGCCAGCAGCACCAGAACGATCAGCGCCACGGCCGACAGGCGCTGATGCCACCAATGGGCAACGCCGTCCCTGGCGGCACCGAGGCCGCGAACCTGTTTGAGCGGTGTGCGGAATGTCATTGTCTTAATCCCCCTCAGGCATAGGCGCCGATCCAGGCGATCAGGGTCAGCACCACCGAAGCGGCGATCACGATCTGCCCCGAACGCGCCACATCCGCCTTATCGAACCCCTTGCCGATATCCCAGAACAGGTGCCGGATGCCATTGCAGAAATGATAGAACAGGGCCCAGCTGAAACCGAAAAGAACGATCCTGCCGAACCAGCTTCCCATCAGGCCGTTGACGAAGGTGAAATACTCTTCACCCGCTGCGGCGGCGATCAGCCACCAGGAAACCAGCAGCAGCCCCACGCCCAGCGCCACGCCGGTAATACGGTGCAGAATGGACAGAACGGAGGTGATCTGCGGACGATAGATCTGCAGATGCGGTGAGAGCGGACGCTCGACTTTGGCCATGATATATTGCCCTTCTCAAGCTTGGTCGAGGAGAGGCCCGAACGGAAACCGCCCCGGACGGAAGCCGTCCAGGGTCTGCATCACCGCTTCGGGATTCGATTAGCAAGCCGATACTAATCCTAATGGACGCCAAGTCAATTGCCCCACCCCTGAAAATACGGTGAAAATCAGCCGGCTCGCCGCGGCAAAAGCGCCCAATAATCGAGATCGAGAACGATATCCGCATTGCCGCCCGCCCGCCATTCTTCCGGCGGAATGTCGCTGAAGGGGCGGTTTTTCGCCGCCAGCAGCCGCAGGCGCAATGCCCCGGCATCCCCGCGTCCGGCGATTTCGGCCTTTTCGAGAACGACGGAAGCGGCATAGACCGTATCCCCGGCGAAGGTCGGATTGGCATGGGTGCCGCCATTGATCGCCAGTATCCGGCAGGCATTGGCCAGACCGTTGAAGCTGAGCGAACGCGCCAGGCTGATGATATGCCCGCCATAGATCAGGCGGCGGCCGAAACGCCCCTTATCGGCCGCATGCTGGTCGAAATGCACCTTGGCGGTGTTCTGATACAGCCGGGTGGCCATCATGTGTTCGGCTTCCTCGATCGTCATGCCATCGACATGATCGATCCGCTCGCCGGGTTCGTAATCCTCCCAGAAATGGGGAGATCCGGCCAGAACCGGATCGTAAGCGGCATAATCGATATCGCCGCCGGGGCGGAATGCCGCGGTATCGACGGATGTTTCCATCTCCGGCACCGTATCGGCGCCGGTCGGCGTTTCGGGATCGCGCTTTCTCACCATCACCCAGCGCACGTAATCGAGCACCGTTTCCCCACGCTGGTTGACGCCGGTGGAATTGACATAGACCACACCGGTCCTGCCATTGGAGTTTTCCTTCAGCCCGATCACCTTCGAGGTGGCGGACAATGTGTCCCCGGGATAGACGGGGGCGAGGAACCGGCAGCGCGCATAGCCCAGATTGGCAACGGCATTCAGCGATATGTCGGGAACCGTCTTGCCGAAGACGATATGAAAGACCAGAAGATCGTCGACCGGCCGGCCGGCAAAGCCAAGCGCGCGGGCGAAGACGGCCGAGGATTCGAGCACATGACGCCCGCCATACAGCGCCGTGTAAAGGCTGCAATCCCCCTCGCTCACCGTGCGCGGCGTGGCATGGCGGATGGTTTCTCCAAGGGCGAAATCCTCGAAAAACCGCCCCGGATCGGTCTTGTCGCCTCGGGCGGTGCCGCTGTCGCCTTGCCCTGTCATTTTCAGCCCTCCGCCATCGCCTTGATCGCATCGTCGAGCGCCACCAGGCGGCGGGCATCCTCGACATGAAGGTTCTCGATCAGCTTGCCGTCGACAACCACGATGCCCTGCCCTTCGGCCAGCGCCTTTTCATAGGCCTCGATGATCCGCCGCGAATAGGCGATCCTGTCGGCATCGGGGGCGAACACCTCATTGGCCGGAGCGACCTGTTTCGGATGAATCAGGGTCTTGCCGTCAAAGCCCAGCTCCAGCCCCTGCAGGCAGGATTCGCGAAAACCCTCCTCATCGGCGAGATCGAGATAAACGCCGTCGAGAATGCTGAGACCATAGGCGCGGGCGGCCAGCAGGCACAGGGACAGGGATGTCAGCATCGGCAGCCGCATCCGTGTGTGCTGGGCGTGCAGATCCTTGGTCAGATCCGAGGTGCCCATGACGAAACACGCCGCGCCCGAGGCCGCGATCTCCTCGGCATGAAGAATGCCCATCGGCGTTTCCATCATGCACCAGATCGGGATATCGCCGCCGCCATAGGCACGCAGGGCGGCCCGGGCATCGCTGACCATGCGCGCGCTTTCCACCTTGGGCAGCAACACCGCATCCGGCCGCGCCCTGGCAGCGGCAACCAGATCGTCGCCGCCCCACGGGGTATCGAGGCCGTTGACGCGGATGATCAGCTCGCGCTTGCCATACCCGCCGCCGCTGACAGCGGCGCAAACCTGTTCGCGCGCCGTTTCCTTGGCATCGGGGCTGACCGCATCCTCCAGATCGAGGATATAGCCGTCGGCAGGCAGGGTTTTCGCCTTCTCCAGTGCCCGGGCATTGGAGCCGGGCATATAGAGCACGGAACGACGGGGGCGGATGGCATCGGACATGGCGACCTCCTGAACGGCTTAGCTGAAAATTTTTCCGCATTATAAAATAATGCCGCGGTGCAGCAAGCCCGAATGGACCGCGACACCGCGGCATCCTGTCCGCAGCGGATGTTTTTACGGAAGCTTCAGCCTTTCTTCAGATGACGGTTGCCCAGCAATTCCGCAATCTGCACGGCATTGAGCGCCGCGCCCTTGCGCAGATTGTCGGAAACGCACCACAGATTGATGCCGTTTTCCACCGTCGCATCGTCGCGGATGCGGCTGATGAAAGTGGCGTAATCGCCCACGCATTCCACCGGCGTGACATAGCCGCCCGGCTCGCGCTTGTCGTGAACCATGATTCCGGGGGCCTCGCGCAGAATTTCCCGGGCCTCGTCGGCGGAAAGGGGCTGTTCGAATTCGATGTTCAGCGCCTCGGCATGGCCGACGAAGGTCGGCACCCGCACACAGGTCGCCGTCAGCCTGATCGCGGGATCGAGGATCTTCTTCGTCTCGACGACCATCTTCCATTCTTCCTTCGTCGAACCGTCATCGAGAAAGACATCGATATGCGGAATGACATTGAAGGCGATCTGCTTGGGAAAGATCTTCGGTTCCGGCTCTTCGTTGACGAAAATGCCCTTGGTCTGGCTGAACAGCTCATCCATCGCTGCATTGCCGGCGCCGGAGGTCGACTGATAGGTCGAAACCACCACCCGGCGGATGCGCGCCCGGTCGTGAAGGGGCTTCAGGGCCACCACCATCTGCGCCGTCGAACAATTCGGATTGGCGATGATATTGCGCTTGCTGTAATCGTCGATCGCCTCCGCATTGCATTCGGGCACGATCAGCGGCACATCGGGATCCATGCGGAAATGAGAGCTGTTGTCGATGACCACGCAGCCCTGGGCCGCGGCCCGCGGCGCATGCTCCTTGGCGACCGAACCGCCCGCGGAAAACAGGGCAATGTCCCAGCCGGCGAAATCGAAATCGTCCAGCACCTGGGTTTTCAGGGTCTTATCGCCAAAGCTGACTTCCCGGCCCAGGGACCGGCTGGATGCCAGGGCGGCAATTTCCTCGACGGGAAACTGCCGCTCGCTGAGGATGTTCAGCATTTCGCGGCCCACATTGCCCGTGGCACCGACGACTGCGACCTTATAACCCATGATCTTCACCTTCCAGTTTACGGCGGATGTTCCGCCCTGCGTCCGGCCCTGTGCTTTCATCGTCCGGGTCCGGACATGAAACCGGCCATGTTGCACTGCAAGAAAAAGTTCCCGAAGCGCAACACGGCCGTTCAATGCCCTGCGGGAACCGGTACCGGCCCCCTTATGGCCGGTCCGTCAAGCGGTGCGTTTATCCAGCGCGGCAATCAACGCATCCGCCATGGCGGTCGTAGTGACGGCCGGTTTGCCCGGCTCCTGAATATCGGCGGTACGCAGACCGGCGGCGAGCACATCCTCGACCGCGCCCTCGATCAGATCGGCTTCCCCGCCGAGATCGAAGGAATAGCGCAGCGCCATCGAAAAGCTGAGCAGCGTCGCCATCGGATTGGCCTTGTCCTGGCCGGCGATATCGGGGGCGGAACCGTGCACGGGTTCGTACAGCGCCCGGCGGCGGCCGTTTTCCTCGGCACCGAGGGAGGCCGACGGCAGCATGCCGAGCGAGCCGGTCAGCATCGCCGCCGCATCGGAAAGAATATCGCCGAACAGATTGTCGGTAACGATGACATCGAACTGCTTGGGCGCGCGGACAAGCTGCATGGCGCAGTTATCCGCATACATGTGATCGAGGGCGATATCCGGATATTCTTCCGCGCCCAGCTTGCTCACCTCTTCGCGCCACAGCACGCCGCTTTCCATGACATTGGCCTTCTCGACCGATGTCAGCCGCCCGCCGCGCTTCCCGGCCAGTTCGAAGGCGACACGGGCAACGCGGATAATCTCCGGCGTCGTATAGACCTGGGTATTGATCCCGCGGCGGATGCCGTTGCCCAGATCCTCGATCCCGCGCGGTTCGCCGAAATAGACACCGCCGGTCAGCTCGCGCACGATCATGATGTCCAGGCCCCGCACCAGTTCGGGCTTGAGGGTCGAGGCATCGACCAGCGCATCGAAGCACATGGCCGGACGCAGATTGGCGAACAGCTCCAGATCCTTGCGCAGACGCAGCAGGCCGCGCTCCGGCTTCCTGGCGAAATCCAGATTGTCCCATTTCGGCCCGCCGACCGCGCCCAGCAGCACCGCATCGGCGGCCAGTGCCTTTTCCACCACCTCATCGGTGACCGGAACCCCATGGGCATCGATCGAGGCCCCGCCGACAAGCCCCTCCTCGACATCGAAGGAAACGCCGCGGCGCTTGTCCATCCAATCGATGACGCGACGCACCACCGCCATCACTTCGGGGCCGATACCGTCACCGGGCAAAATCAGCAGTTTCTTACTCATTCCTCTCGATCCCCTTCAGGATTCTCCTCAGGATGCCATCCGCTGCAGCCCCCGCCGCAATGCGGGAGCGGCCTGTTTTTCGTTTCCGCCCGTACCCTCAAGCTTCCGCCGCTTCGCGGCAGACCCAGGGCTGTGCGGTTTTCAACTGCGCTTCGTGTTCCTCGATCCGGTTCAGCCGCTGCAGGGTCAGATCGATATCGTCCAGCCCTTCGAGCATGCAATGCTTGCGGAAGGGATCGATGTCGAAAGCGAAGGTCCTGCCGTTGCTGCCGCGGACAACCTGCTCCTGCAGATCGACGGCGATTTCCAGACCCTGTTCCGCATCGGCCATCAGATAATCGACTGCCTCGCGCGGCAGCACCACCGGCAGAATACTGTTCTTGAAGCAATTGCCGTAGAAGATATCGGCGAAGGATGTCGAAATGACGCAGCGGATGCCGAAATCGGCCAGCGCCCAGGGCGCATGCTCGCGGCTGGAGCCGCAGCCGAAATTATCGCCGGCGACCAGAATGCTCGCCTTGCGGTAGGGTTCCCGGTTGAGGACGAAATCGGGATTTTCGCTGCCATCCTCCAGATAGCGCATTTCCTCGAACAGATGCACGCCGAGCCCGGTGCGCTTGATCGTCTTCAGAAACAGCTTGGGGATGATCATATCGGTGTCGATATTGCTGATCTTCAGCGGTGCCGCGATCCCCTTCAGGGTCGTGAACTTTTCCATGATCTCATTCCCCCTGCATCAATTCGCGCACATCGCTGAGACGGCCGGTCACCGCCGCCGCCGCCGCCATGGCGGGGCTGACCAGATGGGTGCGCCCGCCCCGGCCCTGCCGCCCCTCGAAATTACGGTTCGAGGTGGAAGCACAGCGCTGCCCCGGCTCCAGACGGTCGGCATTCATCGCCAGACACATCGAACAGCCCGGCTCGCGCCATTCGAACCCGGCCTCGATGAAGATCCGGTCCAGGCCTTCCTGTTCCGCCTGCTCCTTGACCAGGCCGGAGCCCGGCACCACCATTGCCTGCACGTTTTCGGCCACCTTGCGCCCCTTGGCGATGGCGGCCGCCTGGCGCAGATCCTCGATCCGGCCATTGGTGCAGGAACCGATGAATACCCGGTCGATGGCGATATCGGTCAGCCTGGTGCCGGGCTTCAGCCCCATGTAATCGAGGGCCCGTTCCAGCGAGGCACGGGCAATCGGATCCTCGCGCTCGGCCGGATCGGGCACGGTGCCGGTGATCGGCGCCACATCCTGCGGGCTGGTGCCCCAGGATGCGATCGGCGCGATATCGGCGGCATCGATATGCACATGGGTATCGTATTCGGCGCCTTCGTCGCTGGGCAGGGTCTTCCAGTAATTGACCGCCTGTTCGAACAGCGCCCCCTTGGGGGCCATCGGCCGGCCGCGCACATATTCGAAGGTCTTTTCATCGGGGGCGATCAGCCCGGCGCGGGCACCGGCCTCGATGGCCATGTTGCACACCGTCATCCGTCCTTCCATCGACAGATCGCGGATCACCGAACCGGCGAATTCGATCACATGACCGGTGCCGCCACCGGTGCCGATACGCCCGATGATCGCCAGCACCACATCCTTGGCGCCGACACCGGGGGCGAGTTCGCCGTCGATGGTGATCAGCATGTTCTTCATCCGCCGCTGCACCAGGGTCTGGGTCGCCAGCACGTGTTCGACCTCGGAGGTGCCGATACCAAAGGCCAGCGAACCGAAGGCCCCGTGGGTGGCCGTGTGCGAATCGCCGCAGACGATGGTCAGCCCCGGCAGGACGAAACCCTGCTCCGGACCGATGATATGCACGATACCCTGGCGGATATCGTTCATGCCGTAATAGGGCACGCCGAAATCGGCGCAGTTCCTCTCCAGGGTCTCCACCTGAATCCGGCTCTGCTCCTCGCTGATGCCCTGGCTGCGGTCGGTGGTGGGAACGTTGTGATCGGCAACGGCCAGCGTCTGCCCGGGCCGGCGCACCTTGCGCCCGGCATTGCGCAGACCCTCGAAGGCCTGAGGGCTGGTCACTTCATGGACGAGATGGCGATCGATATAAATCAGCGAGGAACCGTCCTCGCGGTTCTCGATCACATGCGCATCCCACAACTTGTCATAAAGCGTCCGTGGCCCGGCCATCACCGCCCTCCCGAAAATTCATACCAACCCGCCATGCGGAAAGCGCGGTCCGCCGCGCCCCGCATGCAGCCGGGCCGTTCTCCGGCCCGGCAATGCAGCAAGGATTACGATTTGCTGCGATCGTCGCGCTTTTCGCGGATACGGGCGGCCTTGCCGCGACGTCCGCGCAGATAGTAGAGCTTGGCGCGGCGCACATCGCCCCGGCGCACCACCTCGATGCCTTCCACCACCGGCGAATACAGCGGGAAGACACGTTCGACCCCCTCGCCGTAGGAAATCTTGCGCACGGTGAAGTTGGAGCCGATTCCCTTGTTGGAACGGGCGATGCACACGCCCTCGAAGGCCTGAATGCGTTCGCGGTTGCCTTCCTTGACGCGAACGTTCACGCGCAGCGTGTCGCCGGGGCCGAATTCGGGCACCGGGCGCTTTTCGGTCAGCGCAGCGATTTCCTGCTCTTCCAGTTTCTCAATGATATTCATGGCGTCACCTTCCGGTCTGTCGCTTTTCAACTCTGTTTCTTCCACCGCTCCCACAGGTCGCGGCGGCGTTCCTTCGTAATCCGTTTCGCGGCATCCAGCCGCCACTGACGAATCCGTTCATG
>JALXAG010000070.1 GCA_026992315.1 Sneathiellales bacterium
GCGCTGGTCGCCGCCGTCGAGCAACTGTCCGCCGGGGTGCGGCCCTTCGTCGATCAGCATGACCGAGAGCCCGGCCTCGGCGGCGACCAGCGCCGCGGTCAGCCCGGCCGGGCCGGCGCCGGCGATCAGAAGGTCTGTCCGTGCGTGGCGGTGATCGTAGGCTTCCGGATCGGCGGCCTCCGGTGCCCGGCCCATGCCGGCGAGGCGGCGGATCAGCGGTTCGTAATAACGCATCCAGAAGGATTGCGGATGCATGAAGGTCTTGTAATAGAAGCCGGCGACGAAGACGGAGGAAAGCAGATTGTTGATCACGCCGATATCGAAGCCGACCGATGGCCAGGCATTGACGCTGCGGGCGGAGAGCCCGTCATAAACTTCGATTTCCGTTGCCCGCAGATTGGGGGTGGAGAAGGGGCCGTCTTCAAGCTGCACCAGGCCGCAGGGATCCTCGCCCCCGGCGCCGATCAGCCCGCGCGGGCGGTGATATTTGAAGCTGCGCGCGATCAGGCGCACGCCATTGGCCAGCAGCGCGCTGGCCAGTGTGTCCCCCTGAAAGGCGCTGTAGCGGGTACCGTTGAAGGTGAAATGGATGGGGCGGCTGCGATCGATCAGCCCGCCTTCGTTCAGGCGTGCGGGGGCGTTCATCGTTCGCCTCCTCCCCCGGCGGGGCGGTCGGGCGCATCCGCCGGATCGGGCGGTGTCTCGCCGTAACGGAAGGATCCGGCGATCCGGTGGCTGACCGTATGGCGCAGCACGTTGAACCAGCGCCTGCAGCCGGCATCGTGACACCAGCGTTCCAGATGCCAGCCCTTGGGATTGCTGCGCATATACAGATAATCGGCCCATTCCTCGTCGCTGATGGCGGCATCGGGGGCGGGGGGGATGCGGTTCGCCTCCCCGCCGTAGCGGAATTCGGTTTCATCGCGTGGCCCGCACCAGGGGCAGGTGATCAGCAGCATGGCCTGTTCATCCTCGGTTGTCTGGGGCCGCCGTCAGTGGGCGACCCCGGCGGCGCCGTGCTCGTCGATCAGGGCGCCGCGGGTGAAGCGGTTCAGTGAAAACGGCGCCGCCAGTTCGTGCGGCTGACCGGTGGCGAGCATATGCGCCGTGACCCAGCCGGAACCCGGGGTGGCCTTGAAGCCGCCGGTGCCCCAGCCGCCATTGATGAACAGCCCTTCCACGGGCGTGCGGTCGATGATCGGCGAGGCATCGGGGCAGGTATCGACGATGCCGCCCCAGTTGCGCATCATCCGCAGGCGGCTGAATGTGGGAAATAGCTCCTTCAGCGCCGCGATCTGATCGGTGACGATGGGCAGGGAGCCGCGCTGGGCATAGGAATTATAGGCATCGATCCCGGCGCCGATCACCAGTTCCCCCTTGTCAGACTGGCTGACATAGACATGAACCGCGCCCGACATGACCACACAGTCGAGCACCGGCTTGATCGGTTCGGAGACCAGCGCCTGCAGCGGGTGGCTTTCGATCGGCAAACGCAGCCCTGCCATGGCCGCGACGACGGAGCTGTGCCCGGCGGTGATAATGGCGACCTTGTCCGCCCGGATCGGGCCGCGGCTGGTCTGTACGCCGGTGATGCGCCCGGCCTCGATATCCATGCCGGTGACTTCGCAGTTCTGGATGATGTGCACGCCCCGGTCATCGGCGGCGCGGGCGAACCCCCAGGCAACGGCGTCGTGGCGGGCAATGCCGCCGCGCCGTTGCAGGGCGGCCCCCATGATGGGAAAGCGCGCGCCGGGATCGGTGTTCAGTACCGGACAGAAGGCCTTCACCTGTTCGGGCGTGAGCCATTCGCTGTCTATCCCGTTGATGTGATTGGCATTGATCAGCCGTCTGGCGGCACGCACATCCCCGTGGCTGTGTGCCAGTGTCAGCACCCCGCGCTGGGAGAGCATGACATTGAAATTCAGATCCTGCGACAGCCCTTCCCACAGCTTCAGGGAATGCTCATAGATCGCGGCGCTGGGTTCGAGAAGATAGTTGGAGCGCACCACCGTGGTGTTGCGCGCGGTATTGCCGCCGCCCAGCCAGCCCTTTTCCAGCACGGCGACATTGCGGATACCGTGA
>JALXAG010000071.1 GCA_026992315.1 Sneathiellales bacterium
CTGGGTCAGCAGATCGGCCGTCGGTTCGTCATGAGCAGCATCGGCCAGCGGAAAGACCGACCGTGCCGTACGCACCACCGTTTCATGACCGATAACCAGGTTGCGGATCATCTCATTGGCCGATGGGGCTGTCTCGTCCTCGCCGATTTCGGTCAAAGCGGCGAAAGCACGGTAACTGCCGGGAGCCACATGACCGAGGGCACGGATGCGTTCGGCGATTTCATCCACCGCCAGGGCCAGTTCCGTATATTGCTGTTCAAACATCAGGTGCAGGGTGTTGAACAGCGGCCCGGTAACGTTCCAGTGATAGAAATGGGTTTTCAGATACAGGGTGTAACTGTCCGCCAGAAGGCGCGACAATCCCTTGGCAATAGCCTCGCGGTCAGTTTCGGAAATGCCGGTGTCTATCTTCATCATAGCCTCCTTTTTGTGCTATACACTATATAGCACAATGACTTTTTATGTAAATTAGAATTATTATATTTTATTGGCCTCCAGCACCTCCTCAGCCAGCCGGCCCGTCAGCTCCTGCAGGTGATCGAAGCGGAAACGGAAGGTGCCAACCCCCATTGTGCTGGAGCGCAGTTCCACGATCAGGTCATGCATTTCCGCCTGGGGTATAAGCCCGGTCACCTGATCCCAGCCCTTCCAGCCCTCGCGCGCATCGAAGCCCAGAATCTGCCCCCGACGACCCGTGATCAGATTATTGGCCGCTGCCGTTGCTTCCGAGGGGACGAACACCTCCACCTTCATCACCGGTTCCAGCAGCACGGGCGAGCAGTTCTTCAGCGCTTCGGCCATAACCTGACGCCCGGCGATTTTGAAGGACTGCTCCGATGAATCGACCGAATGGTATTTTCCGTCAACCAGCGTTACGGCCAGATCCACCACCGGAAAACCCAGCGGCCCGCTGGAAAGCGCCTCGCGGATACCGGCCTCGACCGCCGGGATAAACTGTTTGGGAATGGCGCCGCCAACGATCTCGTTTTCGAAAAGGAAACCGCTGCCACGGGGTAACGGCCTGATCCTGACCACGACATCGGCAAACTGCCCGTGTCCGCCCGACTGGCGCTTGTAACGGGTGTGTTGTTCCGTTCCCTTGCGGATGGCCTCCCGATAGGGAACGGCGGGTCTGGAAAATTCGACATCCAGGCCAAAACGACTTTTCAGGCGTTCCTTCGCCACCTTCAGATGAATATCGCCCTGCCCCCACAGCACGGTCTGCTGCAGGTCCTGATCGTGTTCGACCGACAGGGAGGGATCCTCCTCACACAACCGGCCGAGCGCCGAGGAAAGCTTCACATCGTCACGCTGTTCCACAGCCGAAACCGCCATGGCATAAACGGGATCGGGGCGGGGAATCGGCGTCAGCGCCGGCGCATCGGCGCCAATGGTCAGCACATCGCCGGTCTGCACATCCTCCATACGGCCGAGCGCCACCACCTCGCCGGCTTTGGCGCCGTCGATCTTGCGCGCCTCCTGCCCGTGCATCTGAAACAACCCCGCGGCCCTGTGGCCGTTGAGGCTGTCGCCATCCTTCAGCGAACCGCGCAGCAGGCGCGCGATCGACAGCTTGCCGCCCTGGCCCGTATACAATGTCTTGATCACCCGGGCGACGGGGCCCGGATGATCGTCCGGTACGCCCACGCGCGCCGCCGTTCGCTCCACCGGCGGCACCTCGTGACGCAACGCCTTCAGCAGGCGACGCACGCCATGCCCGGTTTCCGCGGCCCCCAGCATGACCGGCAGTATCAGTCCCTCTGCCAATTCCTGGGCCAGGTCGGCAAACACCTCTTCGCTGCTGGGTTCGATATCCTCCAGCAACTCCTCCATCAGATGATCGTCATAATCGGCCAGTTGTTCGAGCATGGCGAAACGGGCCTCCGATTCCTTCTCTGCCAGATCCGGCGGCAGATCTATGCGCTCGGACGGTCCCGCCTCCCGATAGAGATAACAGCGCTCGCTCGCCAGATCGACATAGCCGGTGATCGTGCCGTCGCGCGTAATCGGGATCTGTCGCAAAACCACGGGCAGATCGCTCGCCGTCTGCAGGGCATCGAGAATCTGGGCGACCGGTCCGCTCATCTTCTCGACCTTGTTGACGAACAGCAGATGCGGCACCCGCAGCTCCACCAGGTAACGCAGTATCGGTTTCAGCGCCATCAGCTTTTCGGGCTGCGGCTCGCAGACCACGACGGCGGCATCGACATCGTTCAGAACCGCCAGGGTTTCACCCAGAAACTCGACCGAGCCGGGACAGTCGATAAAGGTGAACGGATCGTCGAGATAAATTGCGGAGGCAATATTGACCTCCACGCTCATGCCGTGGGCGCGCGCCTCCGGCGAGGAATCGCCGACCGTATTGCCGGCATCGACGCTGCCCTTGCGATGGGTGGCGCCGGTAATGTGCAGGATGTTTTCGAGAAGCGTCGTTTTGCCACTGGAATAAGTGCCGACGATTGCAACGCTACGGGGGCCTGACGGTTTGGAAACATTCATGCTTTCCCCCCTTATATTTGAAGACATATTTGGCCGTATGGCTTTTTCATGGTCACTCCGCCATCCTGGCAATGCAAGGTTTTTCATCATGCCCTTGCGCATCCCAGCATGGCATGCTCAATATTCACTGCCTTGATCCGGATCATCCGCATAAAACAACAGAGAGGCCTCATGAACCGCGCCATTCCGCCATTTCACCTTGCCTTTCCCGTCAACGATCTCCAAGCGGCGGCCGATTTCTATGGCCGCATCCTCGGCTGCCCCGTCGGCCGCACGGATGAAAAATGGATCGACTTCGACTTTTTCGGCCATCAGATCACGGCCCATCTGCTCCCCGGGGACTGCATCCCGCCCGGCCGCAACGGCGTCGATGGCGATGCCGTGCCCGTGCGCCATTTCGGCGCCGTGCTGCCCTGGCCGGAATGGGAAGACCTGGCCGCGCGGCTGAAGGAGGAAGGCTGCACGTTCATCCTCGGCCCGCGCATCCGCTTTCAGGGACAGCCTGGCGAGCAGGGCACATTCTTCGTAACCGACCCGGCCGGCAATGCGCTGGAATTCAAGAGCTTCCGCGATCCCGCCCGCCTGTTCGCCACCGCATGAGCATTCTGTTCGCAAGCCGTGGCGACGATCCGCAAGCCTGGGAGACCGCGCTGCGGGAAGCCGGCTGCACCCTGCCCTTTACCGCCGAACTGCCGTCTGCACCCGATCCGGCCATCCGCTATCTGCTGACCTGGCAGCCGCCGGCCCGGCTTTACCGGAATTTACCGGGGCTGCGCGCGATCTTCTCCCTCGGCGCCGGGGTCGATCATCTGTTCGAAAACGGCCCGCCGCCCGGCGATATCCCCATCATCCGCCTGCGCGATGCCGGCATGGCCGGACAGATGAGCGAATATGCCCTGTGGGCGGTGATCGGCCATCACCGCCAGATGCATGCCTATCGCCGCCGGCAGCAGGAACGCCGCTGGGCGCCTCTGCCCGCTCGTCCGGCGGCAAAAATACGGGTGCTGGTGCTGGGTCTCGGGGTGCTCGGCGAAGCGGTTGCCAACACCGTCAGGGCGCAGGGCTATTCCGTCAGCGGCTGGGCGCGCCGCCCCAGGGAGATCGCGGGCATCGACTGCCTGCACGGGCAGGCGGCGCTTGCAACGGCGCTGGGGCAGACCGACGTGCTGATCAATCTGCTGCCCCTGACCGCCGAAACCCGGGGCATGATCGCCAGTACCCTTTTCGCCCGGCTGAAGCCGGGGGCCTGCTTCGTCAATATCGCCCGTGGCGCCCATGTGGTGGAACGGGACCTGCTGCAGGCCCTTGACAGCGGCGTGATCGATCATGCCGTGCTCGACGTATTCGCCGAGGAACCCCTGCCGGAACAGCATCCGTTCTGGACCCATCCGGGGATCATCGTCACCCCGCATATCGCCGCCCAGACCCTGACCGGACCTTCGGCGCGGCAGATTGCAGAAAACATCGCCCTTCTGGAAGCCGGCGGCACGCCGGATGGCCTGGTCAGCCGCGAACAGGGCTATTGATCCTTATCCCACCGCCATAAAGGGCAACCGCCTGCGGCCGACCGGGGTCCGGAGGCGGATCAGCCCGCCGCCAAGGCCTTTTCGATCGCTGCCAGGGCCGCCATGGCATTGCTGCCGTCAGGGCCGCCGCCCTGGGCCATGTCCGGGCGGCCGCCACCGCCCTTGCCGCCCAGTTCGGCCACGGCAAGGCGAACCAGATCGACGGCACTGAAGCGTGCCGTCAGATCGTCCGTCACCCCGACGACGATGGCCGCCTTGCCGCCATTGCGCGCGATCAGTGCCGAAACGCCGGAACCCTTGGCCTTCATTTCATCGACCATGCCCTTCAACTCGCGCGGCGGTACATCATCGACAATACGACCGGTAAAGCGCACGCCGTTGATTTCACGCTGTTCCGAGGCATCGTCGCCGCCGCCCATGGCGATGCGCTTGCGCAGCTGGGCCATCTCGCGCTCGCTCTTGCGCCGTTCTTCCAGCAGCGCGGCGATGCGCCCGGGCACTTCCTCGGCCGTGGTTTTCAGAAGCTCGGCGCTCTGACGCAGCAGCCGGTCGCGCCCGCGCAGATACTGAAATGCCGCATCGCCGGTCAGAGCCTCGATCCGGCGCACGCCGGCAGCGACCGCCCCTTCGGAGACAATGACGAAGGTGCCGATATCGCCGGTGCGGCGCACATGGGTACCGCCGCACAGTTCGACCGAATAAGGTTTTTCTCCGTCCGCGGCGCGGCCCATGGCGACAACGCGCACCTCATCGCCATATTTCTCACCGAACAGCGCCAGCGCGCCCTGCTCCACCGCTTCATCGGGCGTCATCAACCGCGTCGTCACTTCCGCATTCTGGCGGATCACCGCATTGACGGCGGTTTCCACCGCCGCGATATCCTCGTCGCTCAGCGGGGTCGGCTGGGCGATATCGAAACGCAGCCTTTCCGGCGCCACCAATGATCCCTTCTGCGTCACATGATCGCCCAGACGCTCCCGCAGGGCCTTGTGCAGCAGATGCGTCGCCGAATGATTGGCGCGCAGCTTGCCGCGCCGCTCGCCATCGATGGCGGCGGTCACATCCTCGCCGACATGCACCTCGCCCCCGCTCACCCGGCCCAGATGCACGATCAGCGTATCCAGCTTCTTCTGGGTGTCGCGCACTTCGATCACGGCACCGCCGGCGGTGACAATCCGTCCCGTATCGCCCTGCTGACCGCCAGATTCGCCATAGAAGGGCGTCTGGTTCAGCACCACGGCGACCTCATCGCCTTCGCGGGCCTCCTCGCACAGTTCACCGTCGCGGACAATCGCCGCCACGCGGCCTTCGGCCTCCTCATGGGCATAGCCGAGAAATTCGCTGGCACCGACCTTATCGCGCACCGTAAACCAGATCTCCTCCGTCGCCTGACCGCCGGAACCGGCCCAGGCCTTGCGCGCCTCCTCCTTCTGGCGGGCCATGCAGGCGTTGAACCCCGCCATATCGACGGAACGGTTCTGGCTGCGCAGGATGTCCTGGGTCAGATCCAGCGGGAAGCCATAGGTGTCATAGAGGCGGAAAGCGACATCGCCGGGCAGGGGCTGACCGCTGCCCAGCTTTGCGATTTCACCGTCAAGAAGGCGCAGGCCGCGGGCCAGGGTGGTCTTGAAGCGGCTTTCCTCCAGCTTCAGAGTTTCGCTCATCAGCGCCTCGGCCCGGCGCAGCTCCGGATAGGCCTGGCCCATCAGCGCAATCAGTTCCGGCACCAGGCGATACATCAGCGGCTCCCGGCAGCCGAGCATATGGGCATGGCGCATCGCCCGGCGCATGATGCGGCGTAGCACATAGCCGCGCCCCTCGTTGGAGGGCAGCACCCCATCGGCAATGAGAAAGCAGGAGGAACGCAGGTGATCGGCAATCACCCGGTGCGATACATTCTGCGGCCCGTAGGGTTCGGTACCGCTGAGTTCCGCGGAACGCTCGATCAGGCGGCGGAACAGATCCGTATCGTAATTGTCGTGCTTGCCCTGCAGCACGGCGGCGATCCGCTCCAGCCCCATCCCCGTATCGATGGAAGGGCGCGGCAGATCGACCCGCTCGCCCGGGGCGAGCTGTTCATACTGCATGAACACCAGATTCCAGATTTCGATGAAGCGGTCGCCATCCTCATCGGGGCTGCCGGGGGGGCCGCCGGGAATTTCCGGCCCGTGATCGTAGAAAATTTCCGAACACGGCCCGCAGGGGCCCGTATCGCCCATCGACCAGAAATTATCCGATGTGGGAATGCGGATGATGCGCTCATCGCCAAGGCCGGCAATCTTGCGCCACAGCGCATGCGCCTCATCGTCATCGGCATAAACGGTGACCAGCAGTTTTTCTTCCGGCAGGCCGTATTCGCGCGTGATCAGATTCCAGGCCAGTTCGATCGCCGTTTCCTTGAAATAATCGCCGAAGGAAAAATTGCCCAGCATCTCGAAGAAGGTGTGGTGGCGGGCGGTATAGCCGACATTGTCCAGATCGTTGTGCTTGCCGCCTGCGCGCACGCATTTCTGGGCCGTGACGGCCCGTTTGTAAGGGCGGGTTTCGGCGCCGGTGAAAACGTTCTTGAACTGAACCATGCCGGCATTGGTGAACATCAGCGTCGGATCGTTATGCGGCACCAGCGGACCGGAACTGACATGTTCGTGACCATGGTCGACGAAATAATCGGTAAACGTCCTGCGGATATCGTTCAGCGTTTTCACGGGCGGCCCCAATTTTCGCAAATCACAGAATCGATCACCCCCGCCACATCCATGGCAAAGGGCAATATCTGCCATTATCGGCAGGGGGCGAATTTGGCCGCCGGGGGCCGCCGTGTCAAGCGAGCTGGCCAGCAGCGCCGATCCCGCGCCCAGGATCGAGCGGAACCGCTGCCGCGAAGACGCGGCGGAAACCGCAGACGCAACGGACAGGACAGGGGCAGGGGGCAGGATAGGGACAGAACAGAACGGAAGGTACCCGCCCTTACGGGCAGGCGCCTCGTCCATCCCATTACCGCCGCCACTGCCGGCACCGCCCCGATGTCAGATCGCCCCGCGAACGAGAAAGAGCATGAGGGGAAAGGACGTGTGCGATCAGCCGTCCTTTTCGGGGGCGAGGATTTCCTCGGCAATCAGGCCGGCATTCTGGCGGATGGCCTTTTCGATCCGTTCGGCGATTTCGCCATTTTCGGCCA
>JALXAG010000072.1 GCA_026992315.1 Sneathiellales bacterium
GCGTCTTGCCGCGGAAATCGGCCGGGGTCTTGATGCCGCTGTCCTTGCGGCAGGTCAGCATCATGCCCGAACGCTTGAAGATCTGGGCGATGTTTACCAGCGGCACGCCCTTTTCGCGCGTTGCCAGGGCCGAGGGCATCCAGTCGATGATGACATCGGCACCGCCGCCGGCGATTACCTGGGCCGGGGCGATATCGGGCCCGCCCGGCTTGATCGTGACGTCGAGGCCGACCTCGTCATAATAGCCCTTGTCCTTGGCAACGAAGTACCCCGCGAACTGCGCCTGCGTCACCCATTTGAGCTGCAGCGTCAGCTTTTCCTTGGCCTGAACCGCGCCGGCGGCAAGGCCGATTGCCGCCGCAGCCGCAATCATAAGAGCCTTCTTCATGTAACCTCCTCCTTTTTCTTTTCCCTGTCGATCTTGTCGTGTTTACCCCAGTCTACACTACTTTCAGCCCGCCTGCCTGAAAGAGGCATGCCAACCTGTCATGGCCCGTTCCAGCATGGCAATCAGGCCATAAAACACCGATCCCGCCACCGCGGCAACGGCAATGGTGCTCCACACCATATCCACATTCATGCGTCCGACCTCGGTCGAAATGCGAAAGCCCATGCCGACGATCGGCGTGCCGAAGAATTCCGCGACGATGGCGCCGATCAGCGCCAGGGTCGAATTGATTTTAAGGGCATTGAAAATGAAGGGAAGCGCATTCGGCAGGCGCAGATAGAACAGCGTCTGCCCGTAGGTGGCGGCATAGGAGCGCATCAGATCCCGCTCTATGGCGCCATAGGCATTCAGCCCGGCGATGGTGTTCACCAGCATCGGGAAGAAGGTCATGATCACCACCACCGCCGCCTTCGACTGCCAGTCGAAACCGAACCACATCACCATGATCGGCGCCACGCCGACAATCGGCAGGGCGCTGACGAAATTGCCCAGAGGCAGCAGCCCCCGCTGCAGAAACGGCACCTTATCGACCAGCAGCGCCACCAGAAAGCCGGAGCCGCAGCCCAGCACATAACCGCTGAGCACCGATTTGACGAAGGTCTGATAGAAATCGGCGGCAAGAATATCGGTGGCGCCGGCCAGGGTCACCGCAATCTGCGACGGCGCGGGCAGCAGCACGCGGGGAATGCCAAAGCCGATGACGACCATCTCCCACAGATAAAGCAGCCACAGACCGAAGACCGCGGGCACCAGAATGCCGACCGCGCGTCGCGCCAGGGCATCGCGCGGTTCCAGATCTGACAGCAGGGATATCGCCACCCAGGCAAAGAAGCCAAGGCCGAGCATATAGATCCAGAATCCCCAGCCCGCCTTGCCCGCAAGCCCCGCCCCGTACAGGGCCGTGGCCGGAGCAATGGCAGCCAGCACCACGGCAACCAGCGCCACGGCCGCTGCCGCGACACCGGGGCGCGAGCGCCAGCCGATCCACAGGCAGGCGGCCAGGGCCACAAGCTGCAGGGCAAAGGCCTGGGGCAGGCCGACCCAGTTCAGCCCGCCATCCTGCGACAGGGGCAGAAACTGCGCGATAACGGTGGCGAGGACGAAAACACCGTTGCTGATCCGCATCTGACCCTTCATGCCGCCACCCCCATTCTGCGCAGGGCGATTTTCTCGATCATGGACATCAGCGCCACCAGGGTTCCGGCCAGGGCGGAGGCCACCACCAAAGCCGCCCATATCTGGATCGTCTGCCCGTAATAGGAACCGACCAGAAGCCGCGCGCCCAGGCCGGCGGAGGCGCCGGTCGGCAGTTCGGCAACGATGGCGCCGACCAGGCTGATCGCCACGGCAACCTTGAGGCTGGCAAAAAGAAACGGAACCGAGGAAGGCCAGCGCAGCTTCCAGAACACCTGCCAGGAGGAGGCGCTGTAGGTGCGCATCAGATCCATCTGCATCGGGTCGGGCGAACGCAACCCCTTGACCATGCCGATGGTGACGGGGAAGAAACACAGATACATGGAAATCAGCGCTTTCGGCACCAGCCCGGTCAGCCCGACCGCGCCGAGGACGACAATCACCATCGGCGCGATGGCCAGGATAGGAATGGTCTGCGATGCGATCACCCAGGGCAGCAGGCTGCGGTCCAGCGCCCTGACATGAACGATGCCCACCGCCAGCACCACGCCGAGAACGGTACCGAACAGAAAGCCCAGCAATGTCGAGGAAATCGTGACCCAGGAATGATAGACGAGGCTGCGTTTGGACGTGATCTTGCGATCGAAGATCGATTTCTTCAGTTCGACGACGATCTGATGGGGCGCCGGCAGCAACGGCCGGTCCATCGACCAGGAATCGTCGACCAGCTGGGTGACCGTCCAATCGGTATTCTGGCGCTTGTACTTATCCAGCAAAACCGGAGCGTTCAGCGCCACCGCGCCGGCATACCACAATACGAGAAGCACCAGAATGACCGTTGCCAGCGGCAGGCCGCGCCCGTCCATGGCACGGGCGAACATGGTTTTCTCCCCGGGCAGCGCGGCGTCAATCGTCATAGCTGTGCCCCGCCCGCAAGCCTTCGCGCACCTGATGCGCGATTTTGAGAAACTCGGTGCTCTCGCGAATATCCAGCGTCCGATCGCGCGGCAGATTGCAATCGATGATATCGATGATGCGCCCCGGCCGCGGTGACATGACGACGATCTTCGAGGACAGGAACACCGCCTCCGGAATGGAGTGGGTGACGAAAATCACCGTTTTCTGCGTTTTCTCCCACAGGCGCAGCAGCTGCTCGTTGAGATGATCGCGGGTGATTTCGTCCAGCGCGCCGAAGGGTTCGTCCATCAGCAGCAGCTCCGGCTCGAAGGAAAGGGCGCGGGCAATCGACACCCGCTGCTGCATGCCGCCCGATAACTGCCAGGGATATTTACCCTCGAAACCGCCGAGATTGACCAGATCCAGATAGCGGGCCACGCGCTCGCGCTGTTCCTTGGCGGACAGGCCCATGATCTCCAGCGGCAGGGAGACGTTCTTCTGCACCGTCCGCCACGGATAGAGCGCCGGCGCCTGAAACACATAGCCATAGGCCCGGGCAAGGCGCGCCTCACGCGGGGTGACGCCATTGACGGAAATCTGCCCTTCCGTCGGCTGCTCCAGATCGGCGATCACCCGCATCAGGGTGGTCTTGCCGCAGCCGGACGGTCCGATGAAGGACACGAATTCCCCCCGTTCGACCTGCAGGTCGATCCCGCTCAATGCAAAAACGGGCGCATCGGCCGTCTGAAAGGTGAGCGACAGATTGCGGATGTCGATCACCGTGCCGGCCGAGGCACCGTCTTCATGCGGCGAAAACGCTGCCGCTGTCTTTTCCATAACTCACCTACCTCACCAGTCGCGGATGCCCCGCCATGAATTGCTCGCGCATGGTGCTCACAATGTGGCACGCTCCAGCATCGCCTGCAAAAGGATATTGCAGCCCGCGCCCAGATCCTCCGGCGTCGCGCTTTCCGTCTCGTTATGGCTGATGCCGTCGGCGCAGGGAACGAAGATCATCCCTGTCGGTGCCACCCGGCTGATATAGCAGGCATCGTGCCCGGCGCCGGAGATGATATCCATATGCGCATAACCGGAATCCTCCGCCGCCTTGCGGACGGCGCCGACGCAGGCCTCGTCGAATTTGATCGGCGGCGAATACCAGATCTCTTCCAGTTCATGGCTCAGGCCGATATCGGCGCAGATTTCCTCGCAGGCGGATTTCAGCTCCGCCGCCATGGCCGACAGGGTCTCGTCCTCCGGATGGCGCAGATCGACGGTCAGGAACACCTCGCCCGGGATGGTATTGCGCGAATTGGGGCTGACCTTCATCACCCCGACGGTGGAAACCGCATGTGGCGGATGCGCCAGCGCAATGGCATTGATGCGATCGACCAGCCGCGCCGCCCCCAGCAACGCATCGGCGCGGCGGTTCATCGGCGTGGTGCCGGCATGGGATTCGCGCCCCGTCAGTGTCGCCTCGAACCAGCGCTGGCCCTGCGCCCCGGTCACGACACCGATGGTCTTGCCCTCGGCCTCCAATATCGGGCCCTGTTCGATATGGGCCTCGAAAAAGGCGCGGAACTCGCGCCCGCCACAGGGAAGATCGCCCTTGTAGCCGATGCGCTCCAGCTCATCGCCAAGCGCCACGCCATCAAGATCCTTGCGGCTGAGCCCGTAATCCAGATCGAACACACCGGCAAAAACGCCCGAAGACACCATGGCCGGGGCAAAGCGCGATCCTTCCTCATTGGTCCAGACCGTCACCTCGATCGGGGCATCGGTTTCATAGTTGTGATCGTTGAGGGTGCGGATGACCTCCAGACCCGCCAGAACGCCGAACACGCCGTCGAACTTGCCGCCGGTGGGCTGGGTGTCGAGATGGCTGCCGGTCACCACCGGGGGCAGGGAATTGTCGCGGCCGGGGCGCCGGGCGAAGATATTGCCCATCTCATCGACCGTGACGGTGCAGCCGGCATCCTCGCACCATTTGACGAACAGGTCCCGCCCTTCGCGGTCGAGATCGGTCAGGGCAAGGCGGCAGTTGCCGCCCTTCTCCGTTGCCCCGATCCTGGCCATTTCCATCAGGCTTTCCCACAGCCTGTCGGCATTGATCTTGATGTTCTTCATGTTGCGGGCCTCCCTTCCCACCACATTTTTCCTGTAGCCAGCCTTATCTTTCGCAAGCCGTCGATTATACGCGAAACCGGGTTTCGCGCGATGACTGGGTTTATTCGGTTTATTCGGCGGCCTTCATGTTCTGCGGATTGCGCGGATCCTCTTTCCAGTTCAGATAGGGCTTGCCGTTATCGACCTTGACCATAGTGATGCAGCCATCGACCGGACAGGCATGCATGCACAGATTGCAGCCGACGCATTCGGCATCGATCACCTCGTAATGGCGTTCGCCGTTCACCCGCTCCGCCGCAATCGCCTGATGGGACGTATCCTCGCAGGCGATATGGCACAGGCCGCATTTGATGCATTTGTCCTGATCGATGCGGGCAACGATTTCGCTGTTGATGTTCAGATACTGCCAGTCGGTGACATTGGGGACGGCGGCACCGCGGAAATCGTCCAGCGTGGCATAGCCCTTCTCGTCCATCCAGTTGGCCAGCCCGTCCTTCATGTCCTCGACGATCTTGAAGCCGTAATGCATCGCCGCCGTGCACACCTGCACCGAGCCCGCACCGAGCGCCATGAATTCGGCCGCATCGCGCCAGGTCTCCACCCCGCCGATGCCGGAAATCGGCATGCCGGCGCATTGGGGATCGCGGGCGATTTCGGCCACCATGTTCAGCGCGATCGGCTTCACCGCCGGTCCGCAATAACCGCCATGGGTGCCCTTGCCGTCCACCGTCGGCGTCGGGGCCATCACATCCAGATCGACCGTGCAGATCGAGTTGATCGTATTGATCAGCGACACGGCATCCGCCCCGCCGGCCTTGGCGGCGCGGGCCGGCCCCAGAATATTGGTCACATTCGGCGTCAGCTTCACGATGACCGGCATGCGCGTATATTTCTTGCACCAGCGGGTCACCATCTCGATATATTCGGGCACCTGACCAACGGCGGAGCCCATGCCGCGTTCAGACATGCCGTGCGGACAGCCGAAATTCAGCTCGACGCCGTCGCATTCGGTTTCCTCGACCCGGGCGAGGATGTTTTTCCAGTTCTCCTCCTCGCACGGCACCATCAGGGAAACGATCATCGCCCGGTCGGGCCAGTCGCGCTTCACCTGCTTGATCTCGCGCAGATTCACCTCCAGCGGCCGGTCGGAAATCAGTTCGATATTGTTGAAGCCGACCATGCGCATGCCGTGATAGCTCAGGGCGCCGTAACGGGAAGAAACATTGACCACCGGCGGATCCTCGCCCAGCGTCTTCCAGACCACGCCGCCCCAGCCCGCCTTGAAGGCGCGAACGACGTTGTATTCCTTGTCCGTCGGCGGGGCAGAGGCCAGCCAGAACGGGTTCGGGCTCTTGATACCCACGAAATCGCAGCGAATGTCAGCCATGCCGCCCTCCCTTATTTGCTCAGATGCCGGTCGATAGACAGGGCGGCGATCTTGCCGTCCTGAACCGCGGCGACGGTCAGGTCCTCGCCCGGCGTGCAGTCGCCGCCGGCCCAGACATCGGGCAACGATGTCTGCCCCTCGTCATTGACGGCGATCCGCCCGTTTGCGATCTCCAGCACATCGCGTTCGTTTTCCTTCAGCGGATCGGGCACGAATTTCTGGCCGATGGCGGTGAAAAGCTGATCGACCAGCAGGGTGAAGCGGTCCCCCGTGCCCATCAGACGGCCGTCCTCATCCAGTTGCGTATATTCGAATTCGACCTCACGCACCTGGCCGTCCCGGCCGATCAGGCGCACCGGCCGCGCCCAGTGGCGAATGCGCACGCCGTTGATCTGGGCGAAATCCTGTTCGTGATCCGTGGCGCTCATCTCCGCCGGGCCGCGGCGATAGACCAGGGTCACATCCTCTGCCCCCAGCCGCTTCGCCTGAACCGCCATGTCGATGGCCGTGTTGCCGCCGCCGATCACCACCACCCGGCGGCCGATCGGCAGCGCGGACAAATCCTCGGCCTGGCGCAGCTTCTCGATATAGGAAACGGCGCTTTCCACCCCTTGCCAATCATCGCCTTCCAGCCCCAGCAGATTGACCCCGGCATGGCCGAGGCCGAGGAACACGGCATCGTATTCGCCGCGAAGCTGGCTCAGGGTGAAGTCGCGCCCCAACGCCTGCCCGGTACGCGCCTCGATACCGCCGATTTCCAGAATGAAATCCACTTCCTTCTGGGCGAAACCGTCCGGCAGCTTATAGGCGGCGATGCCGTATTCGTTCAGACCGCCGAGCTTGTCGCGGGCCTCATAAATCACCACGTCATGGCCCAGCACCGCCAGGCGATGGGCACAGGCGATGCCGGCCGGGCCGCCGCCGACCACGGCAACGCGCTTGCCGGTGGCAGCGGCGCGTTCGAAAGGCTGGCGACCGTTTTCCATCAGCCAGTCGGTCGCCCGGCGCTGCAGCATGCCGATCCTGACCGGCTTGCTTTCCTGGGTGTTGCGCACGCAGGCTTCTTCGCACAGGATCTCGACCGGGCAGACACGGGCGCAGGATCCGCCCATGATGTTTTCCTCCAGGATCACCCGGGCCGATCCCTTCAGATTGTCCGTCGCGATCTTCTTGATAAAGCTGGGGATGTCGATGCCGGTGGGGCATGCCTCCTGACATGGCGCGTCATAACAGAAGTAGCACCGGTTGGCCTCGATCACTGCCCTGGCGGGATCGAGCGGCGGCTTGACGTCGCTGAAATTGGCGTCATACGCAGCGGCGGGCAAACGCCCGGCGCGGATGTCTGCTTGATCTGACATCGTTTCCTGCCCTGTCTGTTGTTGCTGGACACCCATGCAGGTATCCGTTTCATTATTCTGACCGAAAGGTTAGAATTAATCTGACCGATTGGTCAAGTTTTTTCGCATCACCCCCTTCATCAGCCCGGACAGCCGGAAGATTGCAGGGGTGAAAAAACTTGACGGGTCCGCCCCCGGCCGATACGAGGCAAAAGCCGCAATCGCGGGAGTCAAGCTGCAGACGGAGCGAATCCCCGGCATGAATCAGGACAGTTCGCAAAGACGGAAAACGCATCTATCCCCCATTGCGGCGGAAACGACGGGCAATGGCCGCCAGGGCCGCATCCGCGCCCAGAACCGCAACCGCATTCTCGATGCGGCCGAACGGGTTTTTGCCGAAAAGGGTTTCGATGGCGCAACCACATCGCAGATCGCCCGCCAGGCCGGCTTGCCGAAGGCCAATGTGCATTATTACTTCGGCACCAAGGAGGCGATCTACCTGGCCGTGCTGGAAAACATCATCAATCTGTGGCTCGAAGCCATCGGCGGGGTGACGGAACAGGACGATCCGGCAGAAGCGCTCGAACGTTATATCCGCGAAAAGATGGCGCTGACACGTGCCCGCCCCCTGGCATCGCGCATCTTCGCCAATGAAATCATCCGCGGCGCCCCGGTACTGAAGCCCTATCTCGAAACCGAACTGAAAAACTGGGTGGAGCGCAAGGCCAGGGTCCTGAAAAGCTGGTCGGATGCCGGTAAAATGGACCCCGTATCGCCCGAACATCTCATATTCATGATCTGGGCCGCCACCCAGACCTATGCCGATTTCGCGGTGCAGATACAGGCGGTTCTGGGAAAGGACGCGCTTGACGAGCAGAGCTTCGAAGAAGCGACGCGGACCATAACCCACATCGTGCTGAAAGGCTGCGGCATCACCCGCTGAACAAGGAAGGCACAGCGTTTTAGCTGAGGAACCCCATGGACAACGAAACCCTGCTGCAACAGATAAAGATCGTCTGGAAATCGGATTTCTTCGGCATCACCATCGAACAGATGGCCATCGCCACCGCCATCTTCCTCGGTTTTGTCTTTCTCCGGCGTCTGTTCGCCCGCGTCATCATCCACCGTCTGCGCGCCCTGGTGAAACGCACCGAAAACACATTCGACGATGCGGTCATCCATTCGCTGGAACAACCGCTGATGTTCCTGTTCCTGATAACCGGGCTGTTTCTGGCCATCACCTGGATTCCTTTCAGCGCCGATGTCACCGCGATTCTGCGCCGGGTGCAGAATTCACTGATCGCCTTCACCATTTTCTGGACGCTTTTCCGCATCATCGATCCGCTGTCGCGCGGCTTCAACCGGCTGCTGACCCGTGTGGCCGGCGATGTCGCCAACGAGGTGCGCGATTACCTGCTGAAAGCGCTGAAAGTGTTCATCGTCGGCTCGGGCATCGTCGCCGTTCTGGCCCAATGGGGCATCGATCCCTGGCCTTATTTCGCCGGTATCGGCGTTCTCTCCCTGCCCTTTGCCTTTGCTGCCAAGGATGCCGTTGCCAATATCTTCGGCGGCATCAAACTGCTGATCATCGACCGTGTGTTCAAGGTCGGCGACTGGATCGAAGCGCCGAGTATCGGCCATGGCGTGGTCGAGGAAATGGGCCTGTCATCGGTCAAGATCCGCAAGTTCACCAAGGCGGCGCAGACCGTGCCCAACGGCCTGCTGGTGGCCGAACCGATCACCAACTGGTCGCGCATGACCCATCGCCGCATCAAAATGGATATCGGCCTCACCTACGATACCAGCAAGGCGCAGTTCGAACGCATCCTTCAGCGCATCCGCGATTATATCGCCGCCGATGCGCGCATCGATCATTCGGTCACGGAAATGGTGCATATGGCGCAGTTCGGCGAATCGAGCATCGACATCAATCTCTATTATTTCACCAAAACCACGGACTGGGCCGAATGGCGCGCCATCATCGAAGAACACATGCTCGCCTTCATGGGCATCATCGAGGAAGAAGGCTCCGCCATCGCCTTTCCGACCCGCACCCTGCATATAGAGGGGCTGGATCAGCCCTTTTCCTTCCGCCAGCTTGCCGAACGCGCGGAAAAGGGCGGACAGGACGGCGGCACCAGCCCCGGGAAAGCCTGAAATCCCGAAACGTTTGCCGCCCTGTCGCGTACCGCCGCTTCCCCTGCCGGCACATAAGAGCAGCGCATGAAGCAATTGCGGGCTCGAAACCGCATGCCTCCTCCTGTACCATTTCCGCAGCATCCGCAGGATGCCCGCTACAGGGAGAAGAAAAACATGAAACGCAATCTCGCACCCGCAATGGTCATGCACCTTGCCGCCGCGGCCATTGCCCTTATCGGCCTGAGCACCGCAGCCGCCCTGGCCCAGGAAAAGACGGATGTCACCTTCGTTCATGTCAACGACGTCTACCGCATCGCCCCGGCCAAGGGGCGCGGCGGTCTGGCCAAATTCGCCACCATAGTCAAACAGGAAAAACAGAAAGGGGGCAATGTCATCGTCACCCATGGCGGCGACAGCTTCTCCCCTTCGCTCCTTTCGGGCTTCGACAAGGGCGCCCACATGGTCGACATGCTTAACAAGGTTGGCATGGATGCCATGGTACTGGGCAATCACGAATTCGATTTCGGCCCCGACATCACCCGCCAGCGCATCGCCGAAGCGAAGTTCCCAATGCTCGGCGCCAATATCCGCAACGATGCTGGCGAGGCCTTCCCCGGCACGGTGCCCAGCGTGATCAAGACGGCAGGCCCCTTCAAGATCGGCATGTTCGGCCTCGCCCATCCTGAAACCGGCACCCTGTCCAGCCCCGGGGCGCAGTGGCGCTTTACCGACCCCATAGCCACCGCACGCGACATGGCCGCATCCCTGCGCAAACAGGGGGCCGATCTGATCGTGGCCCTGTCGCATCTGGGGATCGACGGCGACCGTGCATTGATCGCGGCGCGCACCGGCATCGATATCGTTCTTGGCGGCCACGATCACGATGCCATCGTTTTCTATGACGGACGCAATGCCATTATCCAGGCCGGGGAAGACGGCAACTATGTCGGCATCCTCCGGGTTTCCATGTGGCAGAAGGAAAAACGGGGCAAGATGCGCTTCTACTGGCAGCCCGATTTCGCCCTGCGCAACACCGCAACCGTCGAGGCCGATCCCGATATCGCCTCCCAGGTCGCCGTTTACGAGGAAAAACTGTCCGAGGCACTCGATGTCGAAATCGGCGAAACCGCCGTCGAGCTCGACAGCCGCCGCGCCACGGTCCGCACACAGGAAACGGGTTTCGCCAACCTGATCGCCGATGCCATGCGCGAAAGCGTCGGGGCCGATGTGGCCCTCACCAATGGCGGCGGCATCCGCGGCGACCGCACCTATCCGCCCGGCAGCAGGCTGACGCGCCGCGACATCCAGACCGAACTGCCCTTCGGCAATGTCACGGTCAAGCTGGCCATTAGCGGCGCCGATCTTCTCGCCGCCCTTGAAAACGGCCTGAGCCAGGTGGAAAAGAAGGCCGGGCGCTTCCCCCATGTCGCGGGCATGAAGGTCGTCTACGATCCCGCCGCGCCGGCCGGCAGCCGGGTGATATCGGTTACCATCGGCGGCAAACCGCTGGATAAGAACACGACCTATACCCTGGCAACGAACGATTACATCGCCAATGGCGGCGACGGATACAAGGTACTGAAATCGGCAAAGGTGCTGATCGACAAATCCGCCGGAACCTTGCTGGCCACGACGGTGATGGATTACATCGCCGCAAAAGGCAAGATCGCCCCGCGCGCCGAAGGGCGGCTGCAGCAAAAATAATCCACTCACCCGAGGGATCGTTCCATACGGGGCCCCTGTCCGGCCGGGGGCCCCGTTCTTTACGCGCTTACGCCATCGCCTGCGGAAGATTTACCCATGCCGCCCGCCCCCGGGCGCAGCCGTTGCGGCGGGAAGGAAACCATGGCCCCCGTGCCGAAGCCCGGCCGGCTTACAAGCGAAAATTTTCCCTGATGCAGTTTTGTCAGCGCATCGACAAGGGGTAATCCCAGACCTGTGCCTTCATGCTGGCGTGTCAGCGCGGTTCCCGCCTGGGCGAAGGGGCGCATTACAACGTCCAGATCCTCCGCCGCGATCCCGGTACCGGTATCCTGCACCAGCAGGCTGACGCCATGGTCCGGATCTATGGCGGCCGCCACCAGGATACGCCCCCCCTTGCCGGTGAATTTCACGGCATTGACCAGCAGATTGAGCAATATCTGGCGAATCATGCGCTCATCCCCGTGAAAGGGAATGGACATGCCATGGGTCAGATCGCACAGAACGATGCCCTTGCGCCTGGCCCGCTCCCCCACCATGCGCAGGCAAAAGACAACCGCTGCCGCCAGGTCGAAATCGCTTTCCTGGAGATGATGTTCTCCGGCCCCTATCTTGGCCATATCGAGGATATCGTTCAGAACCGCCATCAGGTGATGGCCGCTTTCGGCGATATCGGTTACGTATTCGCGGTATTTCTCGTTTTCCAGGGGCCCCAGCATTTCATCGCGCAGGATTTCGGCAAAACCGATGATCGCATTCAGCGGCGTGCGCAATTCATGGCTCATATTGGCCAGAAATTCCGTTTTCGCCCGGTCCGCCATCTCGGCCCGGCGCTTTTCACGTAAAATCGCCTCCTGCGCCGCGCGACGTTCGCTGATATCGAGCACGGAAATCAGCAGGGCCGGCCCGCCGACCCAGTCAATGCGCGAAGCCGCCCCCTCGACCCACACGGTCGTGCCATCGGGCCGCAGCAGGCGGAAGGTATAGACGGTGGGCGCGTCCTCCCCCGCGAAGCGACGGCGGGAATATTCGTTCAGACGTTCCCGATCCTCGGGATGCAGCATGCTTTCCACGCTACGCTCATAAAGAATTTCATGGGGGGCATTCAGCAGCTTCTCTGCCGAAGGATTGACATAAAGGAAGCGATTGTCGCGATGCACGGCAATGGCCTGGAAGGCGCCATCGGCCAGGGCGCGGAATGCCCCGCCGGTTTCACGCAATTCTTCCGTCTGCCGGCGCAGCGCCGAAATTTCCCTGCGCGCCTTCAGCAAGGCGACCGCCAGCCCCACACCCGCCAACAGGGCAAGAAACAAGGCACCGCCAAGAAGCCACCCGATCTGAGCCATCGTCATCCGGTCATAATTTCAGCGCGCAGGCCATCGAATACATATTGTATCGCCAGCGCCGCCAGCAGCATACCCAGAAGGCGGGAGATGATGGTGGTCACCGTCTCGCTCATGATTCTCTGAAGATATTCGGACAGCAGAAACCCGCTCAGACACAAAGCCATCACTATGAGCAACACCCCGATGATCGCCCCCTGTGTCAGAACATCGCCCTCGGCCTTGCTCATCAGCAGCATGACCGATGCAATCGCCCCCGGCCCCGCCATCAGCGGCACGGCCAGCGGAAAAACGGAGACATCCTCCGGCACATGCATATCCGCTTCCGTCTGCCCCGACGCACCGTCGCTGTGCTTTCTGGCCTCCTCGGCCGAATGGGAACGACGCTGAGCGCGCTTTTCGAACACCATCTCCAGAGCAATGAGAAAGAGCATCACGCCACCCGCCACGCGGAAGGCCGGCAAGCCGATGCCGAGGCGGTCGAGCAGGAATTTTCCGCCGAGGGCAAAAGCCAGCAACACGCCACTGGCGACCAGCGCCGCGCGGACCGCCATCAGCCGGCGATAGGCAGCCGACCCCTCCTTGGTCAGCGCCACGAAAATCGGCACGATCCCAAGAGGGTCGATCACAACGAACAATGTGATGAATGCGTTAAGTAATATTTCGCTCATTTCATTTTCCGTAAATCCAGAAAACCCATTATATTAAACCCATCACTTACAAAACATTACACTTCCGGCAAGTTAATCCACTTTTTCTTTTCATAAAACCCGGAAATATCATTTAAGTAAAATTTTACTTAAACCCTATTGCTTCAATCAATCATTTCTCAACTATTTTGCCCGATATTTTTCCCATCTGAACCACGGATCTGACATATCCCCAATTGACGAGGGTTGTATGAAAGGGCTGTCCGTACAAGACAGCAGAATGCGCAAAGCATCGGTATTGTTGTTCGACAAGCAACGCAACAGCCGTCATGTTACCCGTTGCTCTCTGCAGATGATCGGCTTTGTCGATATCATCGATACATCGGATCTGGCAACAGCAATGGATTATATCGGCAACGGCAAGCCGGATCTGATCATCGCCGATATCAGCAGCGACGCCGATCAGATCTGCGGGGCCGTGCAAAAACTGCGCTATCGCGAAATCGGCACCGATCCTTTCGTCGCCATCATCCTGACCGCCTGGAATCCTTCCAATGAACTGGTGAAGAAGGCCATCAACAGCGGCGCCGACGACATATTGGGCAAACCGTTATCGACCCAGCGCATCAACGAACGGATTCAGGCCATTCTCAATGCACGCAAGCCCTTTGTCGTCACCAATGATTACATCGGCCCCGACCGGCGCAAAAGCAAGCGCATCGGCGGGATGGAAGCGGAATTGGTTCAGGTGCCGAACACGTTCCGGGCAAAGGTGCTGGACGATCCCGATTCCCTGGCCACACAGGACAAAATCGAGAAAACCTTCACCATTCTGAACGAGCAGCGCATCCAGCGCCACGATTACCAATTGCGCATCCTCGCCTATATGCTGATCGATGAACAGCACAATGCTGGGCTGGATGCTTCCTGGAAACGCAATCTCGACAAGCTGATCGCCACCAACCAGGAAATGGCCGAACGCGCCCGTAAAAGCCGCTATGCTCATATCGCCCATCTCTGCCAGGCTCTGGACAAGGTCGCCCGGGGGTTGATGGCCGATATCGGCACCCCGCGTTTCAAGAAAAATCTCGAATTGCTGGATCAGATCACCATGGCCCTGCACCTGTCCATCGATCCGGACGACAACACGGTCAAGGCTGCCGAAGACATCGCCAATACCATCGCCACCATTCGCAAGAAACAGGAAAGGAAGGCGGCGAGCTGACCAGCCTGTCGCTGCCGGCATTCAGCCTGAAACGGGCGATCTGCCCGGTGCGAATAAAAGGCTAACGACCCCAGGCGATCGGCAGATTGACCAGTTCCGGCACCGCGCCCATGGTCGCCGCCACCAGCAGCATCGACAACAGAAACGGCCAGATACCGCGCACCACTTCCTGCAGATCGCATCCGGCGATCGACTGAATCACGAACAGATTGAGCCCCACCGGCGGCGTGATCATCGCGCATTCGATCATGATGACAAAAAGAATCCCGAACCATACGGGATCGACCCCGAAGGCATAGAGGGCCGGCAGCAGCACCGGCACCACAATCAGCAGCATCGCCACGGCTTCCAGGAAAAAGCCCAGCACAAGCAGCAGGATGCAGACCGCCAGCAGAAACAGCGGCGCCGAGGAGGTCATGTTCATCAGCACCGATGCCATGTCCTGCGGCAGCTGCATCAGGGTCACGGCCATGGCAAAGGTCTTGGCACCGAAAACGATGGTGAAAATGGTCGCCGTGGTTGTCATGCTTTCCATCACCGCTGCGAAAAAGCGCTTGCGGTCGATCCGGCCGATGGCGATCAACAGCGCCAGCGCCACCCCGATGGCCGAAGCCTCGGTCGGCGTGAAGGCGCCGCTGTACAATCCCAGCACGATAACCAGTGCCAGCCCGGCCACCGGCAAAGCGCGCAGGCTGGCCTGCAGGCGCTGGCGGAAGGGTGCCGGGCTTTTGATCGTGCCCTGACCGCGCCACAGGGCATGCAGGATAGCGACCAGGGTAAAGAGCACGACCAGCAGCAGGCCGGGGCCGATGCCGCCCAGGAACAGATCCAATACCGATTGTTCCGTAATCACCCCGTATATGATCATCGGGATGGAGGGAGGGATCAGGATGCCCAGCGTTCCGCCCGCCGCCAGCAGGCCGGTAACGAAGGATCGCGGATAACCGCGGGCCACCAGCTCGGGCACCGCCACGGTGCCGATGGTTGCCGCCGTGGCCACCGAACTGCCGGAAATGGCCGCGAACAATCCGCAGGAAAGAATGGTCGCCACCGCCATGCCGCCGGGCCAGTGCCCCACCCAGGACTGGGTTGCGGCAAAGAGATCGCGGCCGACCCCCGCCTTGAGCAGTATATTCGACATCAGCAAGAACAACGGCACCGCAAGATAAATGAAATTATCCATGGAGGCGAACAGCCCCTGGGCCACGATCAGCGGCGGCAAGCCCGTATAAACCAGCAGGGCAAGCCCCAGCCCGCCAAGGGCGAAAGCGACGGGAATACCGCTGCCGAGTAGCAGCAGCAAACCGCCCAGAATGGGTATCGCGCTCACCTTTCCCTCCCCGCTGCAAGCAGCCGGAACAAGTTGAAGGCAGCCTGAAGCAGCAGCAGGGCGAATCCTGCGGGAACGGCTGCCTCTCCCCACCATTGCGGCAGGGCCAGCATGGTGTCGCTGGCCCGTCCGATCCGGACGGAGGCCTGAACCATCGACACCCCTTCATAAACCATCGTGGAGGCGAAACCGATGATCAGCAGCAGCCCGGCACCTTCCGCAAAGCGGCGCGGCGCCGGCGGAAAGTGCACGACGAATGCCTCGATACGCAGAAACCCGCCGCGTTGCAGCAAATAGGGCATGGCGAGAAAGGCCGACCATATCAGCAACAGCCGCGAGACTTCCTCGACCCATATGGTCGGGGCGATGAAGACATAGCGCATCAGCACCTCATAAACGATCATCCCGCCGATGAGAACGAACAGCCATGCCGCCAGATAGCCCGCGCAACGCACCACAGCCTCGATGCCCCTGACCAGCAACAGCAAAAAACGAAACCCGGACACGCCCATCGGCAGCCCGGCACCGCGTGCCGTCATTGCTGCAGTTTCCGCGCTTCTTCCAGCAGGCGGCGCCCCACCTCCCCGGTATTGCGCACATAAAGCGCATAGACCGGTTCGGCCGCCTTTTGCCAGGCCTTCCTCTGTTCCGGCGTCAGATACACCACCTTCATCGGCGTATTCTTGTCCAGCCAATCGAGGGTTTCGCGGTGGATGCGGGCATAGCGCTTGCGCAGGGAAGCCTCGGCACGGCGGGCGGCGGCGGTGATGATCCGCCGTTCCGTATCGTTCAGTTCTTCCCGCCAGAAACGGTCGTTGATCAGAACCACGAATTCAAGGGCCGCGTGATTGGTCACCGTCAGATAGGGCATGACTTCATAAAGCCTGCGGCTTTTCGCCGAGGGCACGCCGGTCATGCCGAAATCGACCGTCCCGCGCTGATAGGCCAGGAATTGCTCCGAACCCGATATCAGCACCGGCGCGCCGCCGGCAAAACGGATAAATTCGCCCAGCATCTTGCCGAAGACCCGTGTTTTCCGGCCCTTGAGCACTTCCGGAGAGGTCAGCGCCTCACGTCGGCCCAACATCACCGACATGCCATAAGCCTGCCACCAGAGGGGACGGGCCCCGGTGCTCAGCATTTCCTGATCGAGAATTTTGCGAATCGGCGCACCCGGCGCCACGGCCCGGGCGATGGCGGCATTATCCTTGAAGAGAAACGGCAGATAGAACAGTTCCACGGCCGGACGGGTACCGGCAAAACGGGGCACCGCCGCCACCCCCATTTCGACAACGCCGGAAGCAACGGCCGCGGGCACGTCCTTGTCCTTGAACAGCTGGGCGGAAGGATAGATCTGAATTTTCAGATCGCCCTTGCTTTCCGTTTCAACGATTTTTTTGAATTCGAGCAGATTCTGCCCGATGATATTCCTGAGCGATAACTGCAGCGTCACCCGCAGAGTCTTCTCCGCCCTTGCCGGTACGGCAAACGCCATCGCTGCCAGCAGCAGCACGATAAGCCTCGGAAACATGCTCTCCTCCCGCAAACGCAATCAATAAGTGCATATGTATATTTATTTACTTATTGTTGCGCTCATTGACAGGCGCACATTCCCGGGCATGCGCCGAAGCCTGCCGCGCCGGGGAAGCATCAGGTGAAAAGCGACACTACGAAATCCGCCGCCATCCGTTTAGCGGACGGTTTCAGGGAAGGGCATAGGCGGGATGGGCTCAACCCCGCCGACGCAGGGACATTCCGCCGCCCATAATCAGCAGCCCCGCGCCGAGCAGCATCAGCGATGCCGGTTCGGAGACCGCAGCAGGTGAAGAGCCGACCCGTTCATACACGACGTTGTCGAACAGGAACCATTGCGCTGCCGTGCCGCCGCGAAACGGGCTCGCCATCGCCGAGGTGGCCCGGATGCGGAAGGAATCGATAACACCGAGCGCCGCCGTCGACAGGGTCGAATAAGCATCGAGGCCAAAGGATGACAATGAAACCGTTCCCGTGGAGACGCCGTTCAGAAAGCCCTCCACCTCAACCGAACCCGCAGAAAGCCAGGGACGGTTATAAGCCGCCCAGCCGCGAAAATCGATCTGCACCAGGCGGAACAGCCCGCCGCCGGTCAGACTGGCATTCAGCGGCGTCGCCACATCGTTCAGCCCGGCCTGCGAGGTCAGGGCATAACGGCCGCTGTTACGGTAATAGCTGTTGTAGCGATTGGCACCGATGATCGACAGCCATCCCTGCTTGCCAGACCAGTCCTGGCGGGCGTCGTTATCGGTATAGGAGATCGTCTCCCCACGCCAGGTCAGCCCACCATAATCGTTGGTGGGATGATAATCATAGAAATCCGAAAGACGCTTGCCGCCAGAAGACAGATGATCGACAGCGCTGTATACGGCCACGCCATCGCCTATGCCCGTGCCGGTCAGGGCCGGGGTTTCGAAATCAATGGTGACCAGCCCGGCACGGGCCTTATGAGCGCCCGACATCAACAGCACCAACACCACGCAGACAATAAAAGTCGCTGCTTTTCCAGTGCGCAAGATCGTCATGACATCCCCATAGTGCCTTCTTTTCATACAAACAACGGCACGCCCGCCGCATGCAGGGGCCTGTGAGAAAAGGCTAGCAAGACGAAATTACCAATTCCTGAATCCCCATATACGGGAAGGGAAGGAAATCATATTTCTTCGCCTTCGCCCTCCCGGACGGCGTGGCGCGCTGCCAGTTGCCAGAAAGCGCCGATAAGGCGCTGGCCGGCACGTTCCCTGAGACAGAGTAGCGATTCGGTCATTCTTTTTTCGCAATCCTCAATATCCAATACGGCCAGGCGGGGATCTTCGCCGAATTCGGGCCGGGATATGATTCCGGCGCCGATACCGGCGGCTACGGCTTCACAGACCGCTTCCCGTCCTTCGGCTTCCATCACCACGGTAGCGGTAATTTTCAGGCGGCGGAATTCCTCCTCGATCAACTGACGGGTGATCGACCCCTCTTCGCGCATCACCAAAGGCTGGGCCGAAAGTTCGCGTAAGGAGACGCTGCCCCGCCCGGCCCAGGGGTGATCGCGGGCGACAAAGGCCACCAGAGGATCCGAACGCAGGGGAATCCGCAACAATCTGTCATCTGCCGGCGCATTGGCCAGAATGCCGATATCGGCACTGTAATCGAACAGGGATGCCAGCACTTTCGCAGAATTACCGATGGCGAGGGAAACCGAAATACCCGGAAATTCCTGGCGAAACCGACCGATCAGTCCGATCAGATGCAGTGGTGCATCGGCCGCCATCTTCAGCCGTCCGCGACGCAGGGCCTGACTTTCACGCAGCAATTCCACGGCCTCGTCTTCAAGCTCGAACAGGCGCCGGGTGATGCGAAACAGCTCCTCCCCCAGCGGGGTCAGCTTCACCGCCCTGCGATGCCTGTCGAACAACCGGACACCGAACATCCTTTCCAGCTTGCCCACCTGGTCGGAAACCGCGGGCTGGGTCAGATGAAGCCGTTCGGCGGCACGGGAAAACCCGCCATGGCGCGCCACCGCGTGAAAGACCCGCAACTGTGCATGATACATGGAATGATCCCTGTTTTCTCCTTGCCCCCACAGGGTAGGAACAGGGTCGAAACCATGTCAAGAAAACGGGGCGTTCCGTGCACGGAACGCCCGGCACATAAACCGCGGAATCAAGCCGTGACCGATATGCCTGAACATGAATTGTGTAGTTTTTTGGTAATTTTGGATTTTTTTGGTATATAGGAGGCGGAAAGCGGAAACGTAACAAAACAATAAAAAATCAGTCCTTTCCGGCGTCCGGAGCTACGGCATAAAATACCGGACGGACGAACGGAATGAGGCATGTGCTCCACAAGCGGGTAAGCGGGCGGATCATCATGCACAGCTTGGATGCGCAAAAGCACAGCGGAGGAAAATTATGAGCAATCCTGTTATCAAACGCACGGGCCGGATTCTGGGCGGCCTCATTGCCGGCAGCATGCTGCTGGGCAATATCGCTCAGGCAGCGACCAATCTGGTGGTCTACACCGCCGTCGAACCGGAGGAACTGAACGGTTTCGCCAGGGCTTTCGAGGCCGAGAACCCCGACATCAAGATCAAATGGGTCCGCGATTCGACCGGCATCATCACGGCCAAGCTTCTGGCTGAAAAAACCAATACCCAGGCCGACATCATCTGGGGTCTGGCCGCCACCAGCCTGCTGATGATGAAGAATGCCGGCATGCTGCAACCCTACGCACCGAAGGGGGTCGAAAAACTCGATCCGAAATTCCGCGACAGCGACAACCCGCCCGCCTGGGTGGGGCAGCGCGCCTGGATTGCCTCTGTCTGCTTCAATACGGTGGAGGCGAAAAAGAACAACCTGCCCATGCCCAAGACCTGGAAGGATCTGACCAAGCCGGTCTACAAGGGCCATGTGGTCATGCCGAACCCGGCCTCTTCCGGTACCGGCTTCCTCGATGTGTCGAGCTGGATTCAGATGTGGGGCGAAGAAGAGGCATGGAAATTCATGGACGCCCTGCATGAAAACATCGGCGTCTACACCCATTCCGGATCGAAGCCCTGCAAGATGGCCGCCAAGGGCGAATTCGCCGTGGGCATTTCCTTTGCCTATAAGGGCGCGCAGCTCAAATCCAAGGGCGCGCCGGTCGAGGTGATCGCCCCCGCCGAAGGCGTTGGCTGGGATATGGAAAGCTTCGCCATCGTCAAGGGCGCCAAGAACATGGAAGCGGCCAAGCGTTTCGCCGACTGGTCGGTCAAGCCGGAAACCAACAAACTGTACAACGAGGCCTATGCCGTCGTCGCCATGCCCGGCATTGCCAAACCGGTGAAGAACTTCCCGGCGAATATCGAAAAGCTGATGATCGATAACGATTTCGCCTGGGCCGCCGCCAACCGCGAACGCATTCTCAAGGAATGGCAGAAGCGTTACGGCAGCAAATCGCAGCCGAAGAAATAAACGCAGGCTATAATGTGTTCCGGCCGGGTCCGCCCGGCCGGGACATTTGTATTCGGAGCATCGTTAATGGTTCAGAGCAGCGCGGCCCGGACAAAAGGCTCCGGGAACCCCAATGCCGCCTCCCCCTTGCTGGAAATCGCCGCGATTACGAAGAAATTCGGTGATTTCACGGCGCTGAACAATGTCTCCTTCACCATCGATGAAGGCGAATTCGTTTGTTTCCTGGGCCCCTCGGGCTGCGGCAAGACAACGCTTCTGCGCTGCATCGCCGGGCTCGAGATGCAGACGAGCGGACGCATCATCCAGCGCGGACGCGATATTTCCGATCTGCCGCCGGGCAAGCGCGATTTCGGCATTGTCTTTCAGTCCTATGCCCTGTTTCCCAATCTCACCGTTGAAAAGAACATCGCTTACGGGCTGACCACCCGCAGGATGGAGCGGGAACGGATCCGCGCCCGTGTTGCGGAACTGCTGGACATGGTCGGCCTGGCCGGATCGGAAAAGAAATACCCGGCCGCCCTTTCCGGCGGTCAGCAGCAGCGCGTGGCCCTGGCCCGGGCACTGGCCACATCGCCGGGTCTGCTGCTGCTCGACGAACCCTTGAGCGCGCTCGATGCCAAGGTCCGCATCCACCTGCGCCACCGTATCAAGCAACTGCAGCGCGATCTGGGCGTCACCACCATCATGGTCACCCACGATCAGGAGGAGGCCCTGTCTCTGGCCGACCGTATCGTGGTGATGAATCACGGTCTGATCGAACAGATCGGCACGCCGGTGGAAATCTACCGTCAGCCCGCCAGCCCCTATATCGCCGATTTCGTCGGCACCATGAATTTTCTCACCGGCACCCTTGCCGACAAGGACCGCCTGAACGTCGGGTCCCTGACCCTGGAAATCGATCGCAAAGGGCAGGACATTCCCGCCGGGCGAACCGTTACCGCCTGCATACGCCCCGAAGACATTGCCCTGCACCCTTGCGGGAGCGGCGGTGCCAACACTGCGGCAATGATCATTGAGGATATCGAATTTCTCGGCGCCTATTGCCGGGCACGGCTGCAGGCACCGGAGGCCGTCATCGGTGAAATCCTCGCCGATTTCCCTGTCAGCACCCAGGAAAGCATGGCCCTTGCGCCCGGCAGCCGTATAGACGCGGTTTTCCCCAAAGAACGGCTGCTGGTATTCGAAGGCACGGCCGAAGGAATATCGCAACATGGCTGACGGCATCCCGATGCAGGACGGACAGGCAACCATGTTCAGACGCCTGCGCCATCTCAGCGGCGAATACTGGCTGATGGGCACTGCGATCCTGCTGCTGAGCGGGGGGTTGTTCTCGGTCATCATCCTGCCGCTTTACGCCATGCTCTCCAAGGCACTGGAGGATAACGACGGTAATTTCGTCGGCCTGGCCAATTTCATCGAATATTTCTCATCGCCGGGGCTGGTGGTTTCGATCGGCAACAGCCTGTTCGTCGCTTTGCTCACCACCTTTATCGCCGCCCTGACCGCCTTCATCTTCGCCTATGGCCTGACCCGAAGCTGCATGCCCGGCAAGGCCGTCTTCCGGGCCATCGCCTCCATTCCCATTCTCGCCCCTTCCCTGCTGCCCGCCATTTCCCTGGTCTATCTGTTCGGCAATCAGGGCATGATCCGCGAGCTGCTGCTGGGCGAGAGCATCTACGGGCCGATCGGCATCATGATCGGCATGGTGTTCTACACCTTCCCTCATGTGCTGATGATCATGGTCACCGCCCTGTCCACCGCCGATGCCCGCCTTTACGAGGCATCGGAAGCACTGGGTGCCGGCCCCGTGCGCACCTTTTTCACCGTCACCATCCCCGGTGCCCGATACGGCATCATCAGCGCCCTGTTCGTCGTCTTCACCCTGGCGATCACCGATTTCGGCGTGCCCAAGGTGATCGGCGGTCAGTACAATGTGCTGGCGACCGACATCTACAAGCAGGTGGTCGGCCAGCAGAATTTCTCCATGGGGGCCGTGGTCGGGCTGATCCTGCTGCTGCCGGCGGTCGTTTCCTTCATCGTCGACCAGTTCGTGCGCCGCAAGCAGATTGCCCAGCTCTCGGCCCGCGCCGTTCCCTACCGGCCCAAGCCCAGCCCCCTGCGCGACTGGCTGTTGTTCGGATTCTGCGTCCTCGTCAGCTTCGTTCTCGTCGGCATCCTGGGCACGGCGGCCGTCGCCTCCTTCATCAAGTTCTGGCCTTACGATCTCAGCTTCTCGCTAAACAATTACGATTTCGACGCTTTCGACCCCAATGGCTGGTCGTCCTTCTACAACAGCATCGAAATGGCCGCCCTCAGTGCCGTCATCGGCACCGCCGTCATCTTTCTCGGCGGCTATTTCGTCGAAAAGGGTCAGGGCTTCCGCCCCCTGCGCGGCCTGCTGCACATGATGGCGATGATCCCGATGGCCGTGCCGGGGCTGGTGCTGGGGCTGTCCTATGTCTTCTTTTTCAGCGTGCCGGAAAATCCGCTGAACGCGATTTACGGCACCATGACCATATTGGTGCTGTCGGTGATCGTGCATTTTTATACGGTCAGCCATCTGACCATGGTCACGGCACTGAAGCAGATCGACCGGGAATTCGAAGCGGTTTCCGCCTCCCTCAAAGTGCCGTTCTACCGCACCATGGCCCGGGTTCATGTTCCCATCTGCCTGC
>JALXAG010000073.1 GCA_026992315.1 Sneathiellales bacterium
TGTTGCGGGTATGGTTGGCATTGCATACCCATTGGCTGATATGGTCGACGAATTGGCGGATATTGCCTGATTTGGGAATGAAATCATCGCCGCCTGCCGCCTTGCACCGTTCAACGGTTGCCTGGTTATCCAGGGCCGAAAGAAACAGGATAGGGGCGGTGAAACGGTGTGCGGTGCGGGCGATCGTACAGGCTTCCACCCCGTCCATGACCGGCATCATGACATCGAGGACGAGCAACTGTGCAGGGGCTTCTTCCAGTAACCGGAGCGCCTGCTGGCCATTTTGTGCGGTGCGCACCTTGTGGCCGGCTGCCTCCAGCGCGATGGCATACATTTTGCGCAGATTATCGTCGTCTTCAGCAATGATGATGCCATCAGGCTGCATACAGTCGTTTCCCCCGTTGTTTTTTGTTTGAGGAAGATCTTAACTGCCCGCAAAATTTTGTCACCCATTTTATGTAATAAAATATAACTATTTCATGGGCCGACACCGTATTGGCCGTATCGTTGGTCTGGTGCTATGGTTTGTTGCGTCGAGCCCGACGGCGGTAGATCGTGGCGGGACTGATTTTCAGAAAATGGGCTGCAAGCGCTATATCGCCCTGACACAGTTCGATGGCCTCTTCGATCGCCTGCCATTCGACTTCCTCGATGGGGCGTATTCGCTGCTGTAAGGACATCAGGTCCAGCGGGGCTGCCGGTTCTGTCGCTGCCGCTGCCATATTGCCGGCATGTCCGGCAATGGCGTCGGGAAGCATCGCCAAGGTAACGGTTTCCCCCCGTTCCATGACCACGATCTTGCGGATGACGTTTTCAACCTCGCGGACATTGCCGGGCCAGGGATATGTCAGCAGCGCCGCCTGTGCTTCTTCGCTGATGGTGCGAAAATTCTTGCCTTCCTCACGGCTGTAGAGAGCCAGAAAATGACGGGCGATATGCAGAACGTCCTCGCCGCGTTCACGCAGCGGCGGCAGGGTGATTGGCAGAACATGCAAACGGTAATAGAGATCCTCGCGCAGGCGCCCTTCACGGATGGCGCGCAGGGGATCGCGGTTGCTGGCACAGATGATGCGTACATTGGCGCTGTCGGTGCGGTCCGATCCGATCGGCTGGTAGGTACTGGTCTGGAGAAAGCGCAGCAGTTTCGGTTGCAGCGATATGTCCAGTTCGCCTATTTCATCAAGAAACAGGGTACCGCCCGCCGCCGCGCCGACGGCACCCAGGCGGTTGGCCGTGGCACCGGTAAAGGCGCCCTTGCGGTGGCCGAACAGTTCACTTTCCATCAGATCCTTGGGGATGGCGCCGCAGTTGATGGCGATGAAGGGGCCGTCGGCTCTGGGGCTTTTCTGATGAATGGCCTGGGCACAGAGTTCCTTGCCGGTGCCGCTTTCGCCCATGATGAACACGGTGGCGCGGCTGGTTGCCGCGTTTTCGATGCTGGTATAAACGGCCTGCATCGCCGGCGATGAACCGATCAGGCCGCAGAAACCGTCGCGCTGGGCGTCCGCGCGGTAGCTGTCGACAAGGCGCGACAGTTCCTGGCGCTCGATCATGTTTTCGATTGTCAGCAGCAGCCGCTCCCGGCTGACCGGCTTGACCAGGAAATCCCGCGCCCCAAGGCGCATTGCATCGATGGTTACGTCCATGCTGGCATGGCTGGTGATAACAGTGGCGGCCACCGGCAGATTCTGGTTGTGAACATGGCGCAGGATGTCGAGGCCGCTCATATCCGGCAGGTTGATATCGACCAGAAGCACGTCCGGTGTGTGCTGTGCCAGATGATCCAGGGCCTGCTGCCCTGTCGAAGCCCAGGTCGTGTTCCAGCCGCTATCGCTGAGATAGGCCTGGAACACCCGGGTGATGATATCGTCGTCCTCGACGAAAAGAATACTGGCCATGGGTTGCTTTTCAGTAATCCTGCCTGTCTGTCGGGCAGATCCACCTCGCCATCTTAGGTGGGGGTGCCGCTTCCGGCAAGGCGGGTGCCGTCTTCAGGGCAGAACCTTGCCGGGATTGAGGATGCCGTGGGGATCCAGCGCTGTCTTGAGCTTTCGCATCATGGCGATTTCCACCGCGCTTTTATAGCGGGGCAGGTCGCGGTTCTTCAATTGGCCGAGGCCGTGTTCGGCGCTGATGCTGCCGCCCAGGGATGCGGCGATATCGTGAACGGTTTCAGCCACTTCCGCCCAACGAGCCAGGAATTCCGCTTTTGCCATGTTCCGCGGCTGCAGCGGATTGTAATGGATATTGCCGTCGCCGACATGGCCGAAGGCGATGCTGCGGAAGCCGGGTATCATTGCCGCCACGGCATGATCGGCGCGGGCGATGAATGCGGCGACCTGCGATACCGGTACCGAGATATCGTGCTTGATGCTGCCGCCTTCGTGCTTTTGCGCCTCGGAAATCGCATGACGCATCCGCCACAGGCGATCCGCCTGCGTCAGCGAAGAGGCGACATGCGCATCCTCGATCAGATCCGCCTCCCATGCCCTTTCCAGAATGTGCTGCAGCTTTTCATCGAGCGGCGCCTCATCCGTATCCGACAGTTCGATCAGCACATACCAGGGGTGCGACAGGGGGAGGGGTGCGGCGCATTCGGGCAGGTGGCGCCCGACCAGTTCGAGACTCAGCCTGTTCATCAGTTCGAAACCGGTCAGTCGGTCCCCCGCCCGTTCTTTGCTGCGGGAAAGCAGCTCAACCGCCTGTTCACAGGTCTTCAGCCCGGCCAGGGCCACGGCGCGCCGTCGCGGCAGGGGGAACAGCTTGAGCACGGCAGCCGTGATGATGCCAAGCGTTCCTTCCGCGCCGATGAAAAGCTGCTTCAGGTCATAGCCCGTATTGTCCTTGCGCAATCCGCGCAGCCCGTCCCAGATTTCTCCGTTGGCCAGCACCACTTCCAGGCCCAGGGTCAGTTCGCGCATATTGCCGTATCGCAGTACCGCGGTGCCGCCGGCATTGGTGGACAGGTTGCCGCCGATCTGGCAGCTGCCCTCGGCGCCGATATGCAGCGGGAACAGGCGTTGCCTTTCCGCAGCTACCCGATGGATGTCGGCCAGGATACAGCCTGCCTCCGCCGTGATGGTGAAGTTGTCGGTATCGATATCGCGGATGCGTTTCATCCGTCCGAGCGACAGTAACAGTTCGCCGTTTTTCGGCATGGCGCCGCCGCACAGGCCGGTATTGCCGCCCTGCGGCACCACGGCCAGGCGCTGATCGTTGCAGTAGGCGAGGATCTGCGCAACCTCCGCCGTGCTGGCAGGGCGCATGACCAGTGGCGTTTCGCCATGAAATTTATCCCGCCATTCCTGCAAGTAAGGGGCCTTGTCCTCATCCGCGGCGAGCCAACCTTCGGGGCCGAGAATGTTCTGCAGGTGGCGGATATGTTCTTCCCTGGGTCTGTTCATGGCATTTTCCCCGCGTGGGCCGCCGCCGTCATCCGCGTTCTCTCGGCGCGGCGGCGCGGCGCAGGCGGTCATTGATCGCCCGGCCCAGCCCCTGTTCGGGGATCGGGGCGACGGCGATCGTGCTGGCTCCCGTGCGTTCAATTTCGCGCAGCAGGGAAAAGAGATTGGCTGCGGCCTCACGCAGATCCCCTTTTTTGCTCAGGCTGTAGGGTCCGTGATCGGCTTCGCCGAAGCCGAGGAAAATTTCGCCCTGAAGCGGTTGTGTGGCATTGAGCCTGAGCGCGCAATCCGGCGCGTAATGACTGCTCATCATGCCCGGCGCCTCGATAATGCCGCTGTCGCCGGCGGCGGCGATCTCCAGACCGGCGGCTTCTGAGATTTCCTCGGCGGGGATGCCTCCGGGGCGGAGAATGCGCACGGCATCTTCCGTTACCGCCAGAATGGTCGATTCCACGCCGATGCTGCACGGTCCGGCATCGATAACGGCGTCGATGCGTCCGTCAAGCACATCGATGACATGGCTGGCGGAGGTCGGGCTCAGCCGGCCGGAAGGGTTGGCGCTGGGCGCGACGACGGGTCTGCCTGTCCTGCGCAGCAGATCCCGGGCGACGGCATGGGCGGGAACGCGCACGGCCAGCGTGTCCAGCCCGGCACAGGCCAGATCGCAGATGGCGCTTGCGGGGTTTCTTTTCAGCACCAGGGTCAGGGCGCCGGGCCAGAAATGTTCGGCGAGGCGTTCCGCCAGGGGGGGGAAGCCGACATGCTTCGCCGCGCTGTCCATATCCGGAAAATGGGCGATCAGGGGATTGAACTGGGGGCGGTTCTTGGCCTCATAGATCGCGGCGACGGCACGGGCATCGGTGGCATCCCCGCCCAGGCCATAGACGGTTTCGGTCGGAAAGGCGACCAGCCCGCCATCGCGCAGTATGGCCGCCGCCCTATCCAGCGAAGAGGCGGAAGAATCGAATATCCGTGTTTTGTGCGTTCCGGCATCCATGGGCGCGAAGACACCGGGAAAATCGTTTCAGGTCAAGCTTTTTCGCCAAAAAGCGCCCGCATATAGGCATGCTGCAGATCGGCGAAATGGCGCTGAATATCGGCAAGGTCCTGGCCGATGCGTTCGGCCATCTCCAGATCGTTGTCGACAAAGGAATCCGTCGGTTCCGCCCATCTCTGGGTCATGTTCAGAAGGGCGCGATAGGCGGCCTTCTCATGTGCTTTTTTACCGTTTTTGAGTTTCTCTACTTCGTTGAGGATGAATTCCAGGCTCTGCTCAGCGCTCAACATGCTGCGACCCTCTTTGCTGAATTTGCCGCCATCCTATGGGTGGAGGCTTAAGAAGCTGTTAAATTGATCCAGATGCGCATCGGGCGCCGGCGGAATGATGCATTTTGCCGCATCGTTCTGCGCATAAATCACTTGTTGCCTAACGTTCGTTCGGTATCTTGTAGGCAACAGTCATGCCGGAAGTTTTGGAGGATCAGATGTCCGATTACCGCGCCCCTGTTCGCGACATGCGCTTCGTTCTGGAACATATCGCCGATCTCGAAGGGCTTTCCCGCCTGGAAGGGTTTGACCATGCGGAGCCGGAGTTGGTCGGTCAGATTCTGGAAGAGGCGGCGAAATTCGCCGGCGGCGTTCTGGCGCCGCTGAACCGTATCGGCGATCAGCAGGGGGCGGTGTGGGACAATGGCGCGGTACGCACGCCCGACGGTTTCGCCGATGCCTATCATCAGTTTGCCGCTGCGGGCTGGAACGGCATGCCCTTCGACCCCGATCATGGCGGCGGCGGCCTGCCCTGGGCGGTGACCCTTGCGGCAAGCGAAATGTGGAATGCGGCCAATCTGGCCTTTGCCCTGTGCCCGCTGCTCAATCAGGGGGCGGTGGAAATGCTCTCCGCCCATGCTTCCGAGGAGCAGAAGGCGCTCTACCTGCCCAAAATGATCGAAGGCAAGTGGACGGGTACGATGAATCTGACCGAACCCTCGGCCGGTTCCGATGTCGGGGCGCTGAAGACCCGGGCCGTTCCCCAGCCTGACGGCACCTATCGGATCAAGGGGCAGAAGATCTTCATCACCTATGGCGAGCACGACTACACGGAAAACATCATCCATCTGGTGCTGGCCCGCACCCCGGATGCCCCGGCGGGCACCAAGGGGATTTCCTGTTTCATCGTGCCGAAATTCCTGCTCGATGAGAACGGCAATCCGGGCAAACGCAACGACCTGCGCTGTGTGTCGCTGGAACACAAGCTTGGCATTCATGCCTCGCCGACGGCGGTGATGTCCTATGGGGATAACGATGAATGCGTCGGTTATCTGATCGGCGAAGAGAACCGCGGCATGCGCTACATGTTCACGATGATGAACAATGCCCGCCTCAATGTCGGTCTGCAGGGGCTGGCCATTGCCGAGCGGGCCTATCAGCAGGCGCTGGACTATGCCCGCGAACGCCGGCAGGGCAGGGCGGTCGGTGCCAAATCCCCCGGACCGTCGCCGATTATCGAACATGCCGATGTCCGGCGCATGCTGATGCTGATGAAGGCCCAGATCGAGGCCATGCGCATGCTGATCTACACCAACGCTTCGGCCATCGATTTCGCCCATCGCCATCCCGATGACGGATTGCGCGCCCGTTACCGTGCCATTGCCGATTTGCTGACGCCCTTGTCGAAATCCTGGTCCACCGACCTGGGTTGCGAGATCGCCTCTCTCGGCATTCAGGTGCATGGCGGCATGGGTTTCATCGAGGAAACCGGCGCGGCGCAGCATTACCGCGATGCACGGATCACACCGATTTACGAAGGCACCAACGGCATTCAGGCCGCCGATCTGGTCATGCGCAAGCTGCCGATGCAGGGGGGCGATTTCGTCCGCGACTATATCGCCGGCATGGACAGCGTGGTGCGGGACTTGCGGGCCGGCAACCGCGCGGATCTCGACGGGATGGCCGATGACCTGGCCCCGGCGCTGGCAAGCCTGCGTGAGGCGACGGATTGGATGCTCGAACGCCTCGCCGGCGCCCCGAACGACGTTCTGGCCGGATCCGTCCCCTATCAGCGCCTGTTTGCCGTGGTTCATGGCGGGGTGCTGCATGGCCGTTCGGCTCTTGCCGCGGCGGCGCTGCTCGGTTCCGGCGGCGAGGGGGATGACTTCTACAATGCCAAGCTGGCCACGGCTGCGTTCTATATGAAGCATGTGCTCAGCGAAGTGGCGGCGCTGAAGACGGCGGCGATGGCGGGGGCGGACCTTACCTTTGCGCTCAGCCCCGATCATCTGGCGCTCGGACGATGAGCGGCGGACCGCTGCATGGCCTGAGGGTTCTGGAGATCGCGGGCATCGGTCCCGGGCCGATGTGTGCGATGCTGCTGGCCGATCTGGGGGCGGAGGTGCTGCGCATCGACCGCACTGCCCCCAGCGGTCTGGGCGTGGCGATGGACCCCGCATATGACGTGATGAACCGGGGGCGGCGCTCGGTGGCAATGGACCTGAAGACGGCAGAGGGGGTGGCGCTGTTGCTCGATCTGGTGGCGCGGGCCGATGCGCTGATCGAAGGGTTCCGTCCCGGTGTTGCCGAAAGGCTGGGTTTCGGCCCCGATATTTGTCTGCAGCGCAATCCGCGTCTCGTTTATGGGCGGATGACCGGATGGGGGCAGACCGGCCCGCTGGCCGAGGCTGCGGGTCACGACATCAATTATATCGCCCTCGCCGGGGCTTTGGGGGCGATATAATTGATG
>JALXAG010000074.1 GCA_026992315.1 Sneathiellales bacterium
GGCTGCGGCTTTATGGGGTGAAGAAGGGCGACCGGGTCGATCTGACGCTTTGGGCGCCGGACGGGCGGCTCATGGCGGAAAGCCGCAATATCGCCCCCCGGGACATGGCGCAGGTGCATTATTATCTTGGGCGCAAGCGCCGGGAAGCGCGCTGGCCTGCGGGGCGCTACCGCGCCGAGGTGCGGCTTCTGCGCCGTGGCGAGGTTCTCTTCGAACGCACGGCCGAATACGGATTGTAGGCGGGTCGCCCATTTACCGGGCGGCTGATTAGGGACGCCGGGATTTCGCTTCTAATGGGCGCTGACGGCCTCGAGACCGTTCTGACGGGCGGCAAGAAAGGCCAGTTCGCGGGTATCGGTGACGGCAAGCTCGACACCGTCGGCGCGGTACAGGGCGTATTGAACGCCGAATTCCGTTTCTATCCGGCGGATATAGGCGGTTTCCATGGCCCCGAGAAGAATCAGGGCCTGCGGTGTCATGTTTCTGACTTCCGAGGGTTTCAGCATTTTGGTCACTCCTTGCCCCCGATTATGCGGGCAAAGGGTTATGATGCGGTTAAACCCGTCTGATCCGCGGGCGGTCAGTCCGTCCGGGCCGGCGTGATTTCGATGGTGCGGATGCGTTTTTCCGGTGCGATGCGCTTCAGGTCGATATGCAGCAACCCGGAATCGAGCGTTGCCTTCTCCACTTCGATTCCTTCCGCAAGAACGAAGGTTTTCTGAAACTGCCGCGCTGCAATGCCCCGGTGCAGAAAGACCCGGTCGGCCTCATCCTCGCGATTGCCGCGGATGATAAGCTGGCTTTCCTCCAGCGTGATGCTCAAATCGTCTTCGGAGAAACCGGCAACGGCCAGGGTGATCCGTAGGCGGCTGTCGCCGATCTGTTCGATATTATAAGGCGGGTAGCTGTCGCCGGATGCCTTGGCGGCGCGCTCGAGCATGCGCTCGAAATGCTCGAAGCCCAGCATCAGCGGGCTGTTGAAGGGGGAGATGCGATGATTCATGTGCGGCCTCCTCGGATATCGGCCGGAGGCGAAGCCATCCGGCCATTGCACATTTGAACCGGAAAGAGGGCGGCGGCGCCGGTTTCAGACGGTGCCGTCAGTAGGATTCCCGGCAGCGGCTTCGCTACGGGCCATCTCCAGCATCTGTTCCAGCGCCGGCACCGCATTGCCGCCGAAGCTGCTTTCCAGGGCCTGCAGCAGGGTTGCCATCACCGAGGCAGAGAAGATCTCGCGGCCGATGCCTTCTTCAGCGCATTGCTGCCATGCCTCGTCCAGGGCGGCGGTGACCAGTTCTGCCGCACGGTCGAGCTTGCGGCGCGTTTCAGGATCGGGCATGGGGGAATCGGTCATGGCGGTGCTCCCGGAAGTGGCTTCCACGCCGGGCGGGTTCCCGGCCGGAAGATGAAAATCAGGCGGCCGTAATCATATGGCCGCAAACGAAAAGACCCGGCCACCGGGGCCGGGTCTTGAAATCTGGTGGAGCCAGGCGGAATCGAACCGCCGACCTCTTGAATGCCATTCAAGCGCTCTCCCAACTGAGCTATGGCCCCGAAACTCTCTTGCTGCCGCCATATCATATAGCTGGCGGCGGGGAAGAATTAGGCGTTCCCGTTGCCGATTGCAAGAAAAAAATCGCTCTTTTTCCGCTGTCGCGGCAATCCGTTGCCGCCGGGGGCGACGGTGTCCTCACAGATCGGGGATCGGGGTGTCTTCCTCGCCTTCATCCTCGATCACGGCGAAATCGTCATCGGCAACCAGATCGTCGTCTGCAACCACGGGATCGATCACGTCGTCGACCAGGATATCCGCGGCTTCCGCCACAGGTTCCGCCTTGGCTTCGACAGCCGTCACGGCGGCCTCCTCGGCGGCGGGAGCAGCCTTCGGCGGCGTATCCACCTTGATTTCGGCCGAACATTTCGGACAGATGACCGGCCGCTTGTTCAGATCGTAGAAGGGCGCGCCGCAAGCGTCACACCGTCGTTTGGTTCCCCATTCAGGTTTTGCCATTGGGCCTCATCTCCCTTTTGTAGATCGGTCCTATGCCGGTGGCCGGTATCGCGGCCGCCACCCAGTCAGAAACGAAACTGCCGCCGGTGCATTCGGGTGTGAAAGCCCGGCTGACAACGGCGCCGCGATTGTGGTAAAGAACCGGCTGCTGTCAACAGCTATTTGCAGGCATTTATGCCTGTGCCCCGGACTCGTGAATCCTCGTGCCGTCCGGCTTGTCATTATAGGCGCAAATATTTGCGCAAGGTTACAAACAGGGGTTTGAAAATACTCATGTCGGAATCTTCCGGGGCGGTGCCCCTGAAATCCTCGCCGGTGCCGCGCCTGGCCGGCGAAATCACCGTTCCCGGCGATAAGTCGATGTCGCATCGTGCCCTGATTCTGGGCGGGCTGGCCATTGGCGAAACCACGGTCTCCGGTTTGCTCGAAGGCGATGATGTGCTGCACACCGCCGCGGCCATGCGCGCCTTCGGCGCGCGGATCGAGCGTGGCGGGGATGGCATCTGGCGCATCCGCGGTTGCGGCGTCGGCGGGCTGCGCGAACCGGCCAATGTGATCGAGATGGGCAATTCCGGCACGGCGGTGCGCCTGCTGATGGGGCTGGCGGCCACCATGGACTTCACCACCTTTTTCGCCGGCGACGCTTCGCTGAGCGCGCGGCCGATGGGCCGGGTTCTGACGCCGCTTTCGCATATGGGGGCGCATTTTGTCAGCCGCAGCGGCAACCGCCTGCCGCTGGCGGTCATCGGTGCGGAGACGCCGCAGCCGGTCGAGTACCGCCTGCCCGTGGCTTCCGCTCAGGTGAAATCGGCGATTCTGCTGGCGGCCCTGAACACCCCCGGCATCACCGCGGTGATCGAGGATCGCCCGACCCGCGATCACACGGAAAACATGCTGCGTCTGTTCGGTCTCGACGAAACGGTTCTGCGGGTGGAAACGCAGGGCAGTCTGCGCCGTATTTCCCTGACCGGCCCGGCGGAGCTTCATGGCGCGCATGTCGATGTGCCGGGCGATCCGTCTTCGGCGGCCTTTGCCGTCGTCGCCGCGCTGCTGGCGCCTGAAGGGGAGGTGCTGGTGCGCAACGTCGCCCTCAATCCCCTGCGCACCGGCCTGCTGCAGACGCTGAGCGAAATGGGCGGCGATATCGAAAAATGCAATCGCCGTCAGGCCGGGGGCGAGGAAATCGCCGATCTCAGAATTCGTCCCTCCGCCCTGCATGGCGTTGAGGTGCCGCCCGAACGGGCCCCTTCGATGATCGATGAATATCCGATTCTCGCCATTGCCGCCGCCGCGGCAAAGGGGCGTACCCGCGTCAGCGGTGCCGGCGAGCTGCGGGTGAAGGAAAGCGATCGTATCGCCGCCATGGCCCGGGGGCTGGAGGCTTGCGGCGTTGCCATAGAGGAATGCGAGGACGGTTTCATTATCGAAGGCTGCGGTGCGGCGTCGGCGATTCCCGGTGGCGGGTCGGTGACCACGCATATGGATCATCGTATCGCCATGTCGTTTCTGGTGCTGGGCATGGTGGCGGCAAGGCCGGTCGGTATCGATTCGGGGGCGATGATCGCCACCTCCTATCCCGGCTTTGTCGCCGATATGAACCGGCTGGGGGCGCGAATCGCCCCGCCGGGAGGGCGGGCATGATCATCGCCATCGACGGGCCGGTGGCCGCCGGCAAGGGCACGTTGGCGCGGCGCCTTGCCGCGGCGCTCGGCTATGCCTATCTCGACACCGGCGCCATTTACCGCGCCGTTGCGGCCAGGCTGCTGCGCGAAGGCCACGATCCGGAGGATGAGGAGGCGGCGGAACGCATCGCCCGATCCCTGCGCATGGAAGACCTCAACGCCCCGGAACTGCGGCGCGAGGATGTGGGCGAGGCCGCCAGCAAAGTCGCCCGCATCGGCAATGTCCGCCGGGTTCTGCTTGATTTTCAAAGGAATTTCGCCGCCCACCCGCCGGATGGCGCGCCGGGGGCGGTGCTGGACGGGCGCGATATCGGCACGGTGGTCTGCCCCGATGCCGATCTGAAGATCTTTATCACCGCCTCGCCCGAGATACGGGCGCGCCGCCGCTATGAGGAACTGCGCGCGCGCGGCGAGGCGGCGGACGAGGCCACGGTGCTGGCCGATCTGCGTCGCCGCGATGAGCGCGACAGCAACCGGGCGGATGCACCGCTGCGCCCGGCCGATGATGCACACTTGCTTGATACGTCGAATTTGGATATAGAAACAGCCTTCCGGGCGATCAGGGAGATCGTCACCCGTCACTGCGGCCATTGGCCGGGGCAGGCGGGCTGACACATCGCCCTTCCGGAAACAGGCTTGCGGGGTAATGCGGTCCGGAAAATCCCAATCCTCCGGACGGTGCCGCGGCCGCGCGGGAAGGAGCCCGCGCGAAAGGAGTATGCAACCGCAGCCCGGCGCTGCGGAAACAGGATCGGAACCCCGTCCCGCCGCAGGTTTTGGCTTTTGCGGTGCGCGGGTTCGCGATGAAGCCCGGCGGGGCTGGCAGCAACGGCATGAATGTCTGTCAGGGGACGTCCCCTCTTTTGCAAGACCCGCAGGGCGCAGAAAAGCGCAATCCGGTGGATGTTCTTCCGCTGCCTTCGGGCTGCGGCTTCATTGCGTTTTTCGGACATGTTCCGGGAAAAGAGGAACCTTCGCCGATTGCATGGATCAACCGGGCGGCTGCGGCCGTCCATAACCAACAGCAGGCCCTGAGGGCCTGATCAGGACAAACGAATATGAGCGAAACCACCACTCAGGAAGCACCGGATTTCGGCAAGGAAGATTTTGCATCGCTTCTTGATCAAACCTACGGATCGGAACAGGACCTGGAAGGTTCCGTCGTCAAGGGCACTGTCGTCGCCATCGAAAACGATTTTGCAATCATCGATGTCGGGCTGAAATCCGAAGGCCGCGTGCCGTTGCAGGAATTCGGCGCCAATGCCGAACTGAAGCCCGGCGATGTGGTCGAGGTTTATCTGGAGCGCATCGAAAACGGTGCCAACGAGGCCGTTCTCAGCCGCGAAAAGGCCCGCCGCGAGGAAGCCTGGGCCGTTCTGGAGCAGGCTTTCGAGAAGGGCGAACGCGCCGAGGGTGTCATTTTCGGCCGGGTCAAGGGTGGTTTCACCGTCGATCTGTCGGGCGCCGTGGCCTTCCTGCCGGGCTCTCAGGTGGACGTGCGCCCGATTCGCGACATCTCGCCGCTGATGGGTATTCCCCAGCCTTTCCAGATTCTCAAGATGGATCGTCGCCGGGGCAATATCGTCGTTTCCCGCCGCGCCATCCTCGAAGAGACCCGCGCCGAACAGCGGGCCGAACTGGTCGCCAATCTGACCGAGGGCCAGGTGCTGGAAGGCGTGGTCAAGAACATCACCGATTACGGCGCCTTCGTCGATCTCGGCGGTGTCGACGGTCTGCTGCATGTGACCGATATTTCCTGGCGCCGCCTCAACCATCCCAGCGAGGCGCTGCAGGTCGGCCAGACCGTCAAGGTGCAGGTGATCAAGGTCAACAAGGAAACCCACCGCATCAGCCTTGGCATGAAGCAGCTCGAGGAAGATCCGTGGGCGGCCGTGGAAACCAAATATCCGGTCGGCACCCGCCTGACGGGCCGGGTCACCAACATCACCGATTACGGCGCCTTCGTGGAGCTGGAGCCCGGTGTCGAAGGCCTGGTTCATGTTTCGGAAATGAGCTGGACCAAGAAGAACATCCATCCGGGCAAGATCGTTTCCACCAGCCAGGAAGTCGAAGTGCAGGTGCTGGATGTCGATGCCTCGCGCCGGCGGATCAGCCTTGGCCTGAAGCAGTGCACGGACAATCCGTGGGAATCCTTCTCCGAGAAATATCCGCGCGGTACCGAGATCGAGGGCGAGGTCAAGAACATCACCGAGTTCGGCCTGTTCATCGGCCTGGACAACGGCGTCGACGGCATGGTGCACATGTCCGACATTTCCTGGGATCTGCCGGGCGAAGAGGCGATCAGGAACTACAAGAAGGGCGATGTGGTCAAGGCCGTCGTTCTCGATGTCGATACGGAAAAGGAGCGTATCAGCCTCGGCATCAAGCAGCTTGAGAACGATCCCTTTGCCGCCGCCGCCGAACTGAAGAAGGGCGATGCAGTCACCTGCACGGTTGCCAATGTCCTCGACAGCGGGCTGGAAGTGACCCTGAGCAACGGCGTGCCGGGCTTCATCCGCAAGGGCGACCTGTCGCGTGATCGCAGCGAACAGCGCCCCGAGCGTTTCGCCGTCGGCGACAAGGTGGATGCGCGTATCACCAATATCGACAACCGCAACCGCCGCATCATGCTTTCGGTCAAGGCGCTGGAACTGGCCGAGGAGCGCGAGGCGGTCGCCAATTACGGCTCCTCCGATTCGGGGGCGAGCCTGGGCGACATTCTCGGCGCCGCGCTCAAGGCCAAGGCCTCGGGCGGCGAAGAGGAAGGCGAAAAGAACGAGGAGTAATCCTCGCTCCGGCGGTGTTCCGGTTATGGAAGCCCCGACAGGCCGGCACCCGCAAGGGTGCCGGTTTTTCTTTGCATATTCGGCACTTATAACCTCGAAGCGCTTGACGGCGGGCGGGTCGTTCTGGCACCATCCCGCGATGGTGGGGGCTTGGTTCAAAGCCGCGTCGCGCAATCGGGATGTCTGAAAAATCAGGATGTCCGGGGATCGGCCGATAGTTCCGGGGATGGCTCCGGGGAGGAATGGTTCCGGGCAAGGTAACAGGGAACGGCGTTCAATGATAAAATCAGAATTGGTGGCGAAAATAGCCGCGCAGAATCCGCATTTGTATCAGCGGGATGTGGAGCGTATTGTTTCCACCATTTTCGAGGAAATTTCCGCCGCGCTGGCCCGCGGGGACCGGGTGGAACTGCGCGGTTTCGGTGCATTTTCGGTCAAGAAGCGGGCAGCGCGCATCGGGCGCAACCCCCGCACGGGCGAAGCGGTCCGCGTTGCAGAAAAGGCCGTGCCTTTCTTCAAGACCGGCAAGGAACTGCGCGAACGCCTGAACGCCGGGAACCCGAACGCCGGAAACGGGGAATAAGGCTGGGGCCGCTTCTGTCCTGCCAGCAGGCGGGGCAGGGCAGCTTCAGGTGAATACGGACGGCCGGGCCGTGGCAGTCGCGAAGGCTTGCCACGGTCAGTGGTTGTTGGTCGGTGGCCGTGCATGCGGCCGGTTTCGCTGCAGGTTCAGGGACATGCGCTATATATACGCTTTCATCGTTCTTATCGCCGCCATTCTTGCGGCGCTGATTGCCGTCGCCAACCGCCATATGGTGGCCGTCAGTCTCGATCCGCTGCCGGTGGAAGGACAGATGCCCCTGTACCTGCTGGTTCTGATCTGTCTGTTCGCCGGTGTTGTCATCGGCCTGCTGATCGGTGCCATCGGCAAGCTGCGCCTGCGCGCGGAACTGGCGCGGGTCCGGCGGCGCATGGCCGCCCTGGAACGCGCCGCTCAGCAAGGCGGACAGGCAGAGAAGGCCGCTGCCGCGCTGCCGCGCCCCCGCGATGCGGCGTGACAATCCTTTTCACCGGACGGTCAGGGTAAACATCACCGGAACGGGCGGGTTTTTGCCATGGAATTTCTCGATGCCGCAGCCGTTGCCGCGCGCCTGGATTATCCGGGGCTGATTGCGGCATTGAAGGATGCCTTCCGGGCAGGGTGCGAAGCGCCCACCCGCCATCATCACAGGATCGGTTTTCCGGATAACCGGCCGGAGGGCACCCTCCTGATCATGCCGGCCTGGGATGAGCGCCTTCTCGGCATCAAGACGGTGACGGTCATGCCGGCCAATGCCGCCCGTGGCCTGCCTTCGGTCGCCGGTATATACATGCTGATGGATAAGGATACGGGACAGCCCCTGCTCGGCATTGACGGGGTGGAGCTGACGGTCAGGCGTACCGCCGCCGCCTCGGCGCTTGCCGCCTCCTTTCTGGCGCGGGCGGATGCCTCGACCATGCTGATGGTCGGCGCGGGGGCACTGGCGCCGCATCTGATAAGCGCGCATTGCCATATACGCCCGATCCGCCGTGTCATGATCTGGAACCGCAATGCCGACAAGGCAGCGGCGCTGGCCCGCCGCCTGAATGCGGGCAACGCCCCGGCGGGGGTGGAGATTGTCGCGGCCGGGGATCTGGCACAAGCGGCGGGGCAGGCCGATATCGTTTCCTGCGCCACCTTATCGCAACATGCGCTGATCCGGGGCGCGTGGCTGCGCCCAGGCGCCCATCTCGACCTTGTCGGGGCCTTCCGCCCCGATATGCGCGAAAGCGACGATGAGGCAGTGCGCCGCAGCCGCCTGTTCGTCGATACGTTCGACGGTGCGCTGAACGAAGCGGGGGATATCGTTCAGCCGCTGAGGAACGGCGTGATCGCGCGCGAGGATATCGAGGCCGATCTGGCGGCCTTGTGCCGGGGCGACCATCCCGGCCGCGGCGGGGACGAGGAGATCACCCTGTTCAAATCCACCGGTTGTGCGCTTGAGGATCTCGCCGCCGCTGCCTGTCTGTGGCGGCGCCGGGAAATGTAGCTTCAGCCCGAGACGTCGATGCGCAGGGCGCCGAGGATCGGCCCGGCGCTGCCGTCTTCCTGGACGATGACGACACAGCCGTCGCGCCCGGCGGCGGCGATGGCGGCAAGATCGAGGTCGTAGCGCGCATCCCCCCCTTCCCAGGTGCCCAGGGGACGGATGCGGCGCACGACGTTGAAATAATCGAGCTCGCGGGAGCGGTTCTCGCCACGGGTAATCCGCACCCTGCGGCGGTAATCGATTTCCGCCAGCCATACGGTCGCCGGTTTTGCCGGCGGCGGACCCTGCAGGCGCAGCCGGCCGGTACTGCCATCGTCGTTGCGTTCGAAGGCGATATGCACCGGCGGGGCCATCATCCGCACGTAATCTATCGCCGTTTCGATGGCATTGCGGTTGGAGCCGACCTCCTGCCGTCGCCCGCCGATGACCATCTGCGGGGTGTAGACATAGCGCAGATTCATTCTTTCGGCATAACGGCGCTGACGTTCGGCCGCTTCCGGCAGGGCGAAGGTATCCTTCCAGCCGATATAATCCCAGTAATCGACATGGAAGCTGAGGCCGATAACATCGTCGCGCCGGGCCAGTTCGCCCATATAGGCATCGGCGGGCGGGCAGGAGGAGCATCCCTGGCTGGTGTAAAGTTCGACCACGACGGGAGAGGCGCCTTCGGCCCGGGCGGCGGCAGCCATCATGATCGCCAGCAATGACAGGATAATCGTTCGCATGCCATCAGATTAGGCGGCGGCGGGGAAGCTGGCGAATCAACACTCGGTGATGGCGGCGTGACCATGGGGCGGGCCGGCAGCGGCAGTCCAGGGAAGCGGATGCCATCGTGCCAGGGTGCCGCAGGCATGTCCGGTCTTGATCGGCAGAGGGGTTATCTTTACCTTTCATATATCCAAATATATATGACAGGTGCAGGGATGACCGTTACCATCGACCGCCAGGGAGAAATCTGGACCATCGTTCACAACCGCCCCGAGGCCCGCAATGCCATGGATCCGGACAGCGCCGATGCATTGCAGGAAGCCTTTCTGGCCTTCGATGCCGATGAACGGGCGGCCGTCGCCGTTCTCTATGGTGCCGGCGGTGCCTTTTGTGCCGGGTGGGATCTGAAATACGGCGCTTCCCTGGAAGAGGATGAGCCGCTCAGCGAGCTGGATATTCCGCTTCTGCCTGCTGGCGGCCGGGGTAACGGTGCCGAGATTCCCCGCGGCGGGCTGGGGCCGACCCGGCTGGAGCTGGACAAGCCGGTGATTGCCGCCATTGCCGGCCCGGCGGTGGCCGGCGGCATGGAACTGGCCTTGTGGTGCGATATCCGCATCATGCAGGAGGATGCCTATTTCGGTGTCTATTGCCGCCGCTGGGGCATTCCGCTGCTGGATGGCGGCACCGTGCGCCTGCCGCGTCTGGTGGGGCAGGGCCGGGCGCTCGACATCGTTCTGACCGGACGCAGGGTCGATGCGGCGGAAGCGCTGCGCATCGGTTTATGCGAATATGTGGTCGAAAACGGCACCGTGCGCGAACATGCCGAAGCCCTGGCCCGGCGTATAGCCGTCTTTCCCCAGGCCTGTCTGCGGGCGGATCGCCGTTCGGTCCATGCCCAGCACGGCCTGCCGATGCGCGATGCCCTGATTCAGGAATGGTATAACGGCCGTCCCGTCTTGCGCGAGGGGCTGGAGGGGGCGCGCCGCTTCCGCGACGGGCTTGGACGTCATGGCGATTTTTCCAGGATCCGCTGAGGGCAGGTGAGCGGACGTCGCTTCGTCCCGCCGTACCCCTCTGTTGACTATACAAAAGATATATTCTATTCGATTTATACTTCCCGTTCAGGGCGGTACCGGGGGCTTCTGTCTGCAAAGGGAAAAGCCATGAGCAAGGGATTGCTGTGTATCGACTTCATCAACGATATCGTCCACCCCGACGGCAAGCTGGCCGGTGTCGGCTATGGCGAATGCGTCGCCAGGCGCAATACGCTGAACCATCTGGCGGCGGCACTCGAACGTTTCCGTCGGGCCGGGGCGCCGGTCGTTCATGTCCGGGTCGGGTTTTCACCCAATTACTGCGAATTGCCGCGCCGTTCGCCCCTGTTCGGCCAGGCGGAGGAATTCGGCGCCCTGATGCTGGGGGGATGGGGCACGCAATTCGTTGGCGAGGCTCTGCCCACGGAAGGGGAATGCGTCATCACCAAACGCCGGATCAGCGCCTTTTATGCCACCGAGCTGGATCTGGTGCTGCGGACATTGGGCGTGGACGAATTGTTCATCGCCGGGGTGTCGACCGATCTGGCGGTGGAGGCCGCCGTGCGCGATGCGCATGACCGCGACTACCAGGTCAATGTTCTGGAAAACTGTTGCGCCGCGGCCGATGATGCGGCGCATGCGGCGGCGATGAACGTTATTGCCGCTTTCGGCAGCGTGATAACCGATACCGCCGATATCGTTCTGTAGGGTCCGGGCCTGATTCCAGACGATGACCGGGCGCCCCCCCGGAATTTCATGGCCGGATGTGAAAACCCCGCGGAAGATTAAGGCCGCGGGGTTTTGCCGTTACCGGAAATTGCCGGAGGGCTCCGGAAACCTCCGAAAATTTTCAGCCGAAGGCCTTGCCGGGCCGGGCGCCGAGTTTCTTCAGAATCATGGCCAGCGGGCAGAAACCGGTGAAGGCGGCCTGGAACATATTGGCGCCGACAAAGGCCGTGAACCACAACCAGTTGATATTGTGCAGCTGCGACAGCGCCAGGCTGACCAGAATGAAGATACCGGCAATGGCGAAAACCAGGCGATCTATGGACATGCGTGTACCCCCTGCGTGTTTGGTGAAACCGTTGAATAATTCACTTGACCCGTATATAAGCAAAAACTAATATTAAGTCAACGTTGAATTTGCGGGATCCGTCTGTCTCCCGTCCACGAATTGTATGGCCAGGGCGTTTGCGTCCGGATGGCGGGGATGGGGCGGATTTTTGTCGTTATGCCGGGGATGGCTTAACGCCAGACAGAAACTGTGAAATGATCGGGGTTTCCCCTCGGGAATGAGAGAGTGAAGGCATGAAAATCGGTTTCGGGGCACGGATGATCGAATTTGCCGGGGCGCGGCCGCGGCTCATTTCCTGGACCATGGGGCTGGTGACGGCGCTGCTGGTGGTGCTGGCGGTATTGCCGACCCTGTGGCCGGAACGGTTCCCGGTGCTGAATGCGGTCACCGTCGATACTGACCCGGAGAACATGCTGCCCCATGACGAACCGGTGCGCGTGTTCAACGACGCGATGAAGAAGGAATTTTCCCTGAATGACATCGTTGTCGTCGGTATCGCCAATGAAACCGATCCCGACGGGGTTTTCAACCCCGATACGCTGAAGCGCGTCTATGAACTGACGGAATTCGCCCGCGGTCTGAAATGGCCGGATCCGGAGGATCCGGAAAAGCAGGTCGGGGTGGTGGAAGCGGATATTCTCGCTCCTTCGATGGTCGACGATATCCGCCAGGCCGGTCTCGGTGCCGTCAGCTTCGGCTGGCTGATGCCCGAACCGCCCAAGACGCGCGAAGAGGCCCTGGCCGTGCGCGAACGGGCGATGAAAATTCCGATGTTCAATGACACGCTGGTCAGTGGCGACGGCAAGATGCTCGCCATTTATCTGCCGCTGACCTCGAAGGACATGTCCTATCGCGTGCGCCAGGCACTGCTGAAGAAAACGGCCTCCTGGAAGGACACCGGCGATCGGATCTACATTACCGGTCTGCCGATTGCCGAGGATACCTTCGGCGTCGAAATGTTCATCCAGATGGCGATCTCCGCCCCCCTGGCGATGGTGGTGATCTTTCTGATCATGTGGCTGTTCTTCAGGAATCTGACCCTGATCATTTCACCGATGATCGTGGCCATGGTGGCGTCGGTCGCGACCATGGCGCTGCTGGTGATCAGCGGCAACACCATTCATATCATGAGCTCGATGATTCCGATTTTCGTCATGCCGATCGCGGTGCTCGATGCGGTGCACATCCTTTCGGAATTCTTCGACCGGTATCAGGAAACCAGGGATCGCTGGCAGACCGTGCGCAAGGTCATGCATGAGCTGTTCATGCCGATGCTGTTTACCTCGCTGACGACGATGGTCGGTTTCGCCTCTCTGGCGCTGACCCCGATTCCGCCGGTGCAGGTGTTCGGCATTTTCATTTCCATCGGCGTTTTCCTCGCCTGGATCCTGACAATCCTGTTCGTGCCCGCCTATATCATGATGATGTCGGAGGAAAAGCTGGAGAACTTCGGCCATCTTCCCACCGATACGGACGATCCGGACACGATGATGAGCCGGGGGCTGAAGCGCCTGGGCCGGGCCATGTACTGCCATGCCCGTCTGGTCATGCTGGGGGTCGCGGCGCTGGTGGTGCTGGGCGGTTATGGCATCAGCAGAATCAATATCAACGACAACCCGATCAAATGGTTCGAGGAATCCCACCCCATCCGGATCGCCGACAAGGTGCTGAACCGGCATTTCGGCGGCACCTATATGGCCTATCTGGCGCTGATGCCGGGAGATGACGGCCAGGGGCTGGATGCCTATCTGAAGGATTTCTCCGCACGCCTGAAAAAGGCGGAGGAGAGCGCCGCCGGAGAGGGCATCGAAAATACCGGCAAGGTATTTGCCGCTCTTGCGGCCAAGGCCAAGGCAGTGGCGGAAGACGCCAGGGACGAGGCGGCCCTGCTGAAGGTCCTGAACGCCTTTGTCGAGGAAAAGATCGATACCGCGCCGGATGAGGAATACGATGCCTGGGATGCGGCACAGTATTTCATCGGCACCGAATTGCAGCGCAAGCAGATCTTCAAACAGCCCGAGGTGCTGCGCTATATCGAGGGGCTGCAGCAGGCATTGTTGGATACGGGCCATGTCGGCAAGGCCAATACGCTGAGCGATATCGTCAAGACGGTGCATCGTGAATTGCTGCTGGGCAAGGCAGAGGAATTCCGCATTCCCGACAGCGCCGCCGCCGTGGCGCAGACCCTGCTGACCTATCAGAACAGCCATCGCCCCGACGATCTGTGGCATTTCGTGACCCCCGATTACCGCAAATCGAATATCTGGGTGCAGCTCAAAAGCGGCGACAACAAGGATATGAGCCAGGTCGTTGCCGCAATCGAGGACTATACCGCCAAGAATCCGCCCCCCATGGGAATCAAGCTGCGCTGGTACGGGTTGAATTACATCAATGTCGTCTGGCAGGAACGCATGGTCAACGGCATGATGCAGTCGCTGGCAGGCAGCTTCATCATCGTGCTGCTGATGATGGCGGGGCTGTTCCGTTCCGTGACCTGGGGGCTGCTGTCGATGATTCCGCTCAGCGTCACCATCGGGCTGATCTATGGCGTCATCGGGCTGATCGGCAAGGATTACGACATGCCGATCGCGGTGCTCAGCGCCCTCAGCCTCGGCCTGGCGGTGGACTATGCCATTCACTTCATTGCCCGATCGCGCGCCATTACCGAAGAGCTGGGCGACTGGCGCCTGGCCGTGGACAAGGTTTTCGGCGAACCGGCCCGTGCCATCGCCCGTAATGCCCTGGTGCTTGGTGTCGGCTTTCTGCCGCTTCTGGCGGCACCGCTGGTACCTTATCAGACGGTCGGTATTTTCATTGCTGCCATCCTGCTGACGGCGGGCGCGGCAACGCTGATGATCCTGCCGGCAGCGATCACCCTGCTGAAGAATTTTCTGTTTTCCAGGCCGGAAGAAGCCGAAGACCCCGCCTGTATAGGAGATTGATCATGAACCATCAGACCATGAAACATGTCTTGCGCACGGGCTTCATCGCCATGATCGCGGCCGGTGCCATGCTGGCGGCACCCCGCGGTTCGGCGGCGGCGGAAGATCCCTCGGCGATGGAAATCGTTCATCATGCCAATCTGGTGTCCTATTTTCAGGGCAAGGACGGCCGGGCGCGGGTTTCCATGGTGATCCGCGACAAGCAGGGGCGCGAACGCAAGCGCCTGTTCACCATCCTGCGCCGCGATGCCCCGGATACGGACGATCTGGCCAATGCCGCCTATCGCGGGGAACAGAAATACTATGTCTATTTCCACCGCCCTGCCGATGTCAGCAAGATGTCGCTGCTGGTGTGGAAGCATCTGGATCGCGATGACGACCGCTGGCTGTATCTGCCGGCGCTGGATCTGGTCAAGCGTATTGCCGCCTCCGACAAACGCACGAGCTTTGCCGGTTCCGATTTCTTCTATGAGGATGTTTCGGGGCGCAATATCGATCTCGACGAGCACAAGCTGATCAAGACTACCAAGAATTACTACATCATCCGCAACACGCCGAAGGATCCCGGCAGCGTCGAGTTTTCCTATTATGATGCCTATATCCACAAGAGCACCTTCCTGCCGGTACAGATCGAATATTTCGACAAGAAGGGGCAGAAGTACCGCGTCTACAAGGCGCTGAAGGTCGAGAATATCCAGGGCTATGCTACCGTCACCCAATCCAGCATGACCAATCTGCAAAGCGGCAGCGTCACCACGCTGAGCTATAAGGGCGTGAAATACAACCGCGGCACGCCGGAGGATATTTTCTCCGAACGCTTCCTGCGCCGCGCCCCGGTCAAGCATCTGCGCTGAGGCGGGCAGGGGGATGCGTGCACGACGTGCCATCTATGCCTTTGGCCTGTTGCTGGCCTGGGCGGCGGTCAACACAGGGGCCAGTACGGGGACGTTGGCCCAAAGCGGCGAACCGGCCCTGCCGCAGGGGCTTGCCGGCGGTACGGCGGCGGAAGAACCCTCCCTGCCGGCCGGGCTGGGAGCCTCTGCGGACGAGGAGCCGGCGCTGCCCGGCGGTCTTGGAGATGAAGATCCGTCCCTGCCTGCGGGGCTGGGAAGCTCTGCGGATGAGGAACCGGCGCTGCCCGGCGGTCTCACCGCCCCGGCGGGTAAAAGCGATGACACCGTCATTGCGGAGGAAGATGACGGTTTCGGAAACGAAACGTTCAAGCTGAACGGTTTTCTCGAAGGCCGCTTCGGCGGGCGCCTGCGTGAGGATGCTTACGAGCGCGATCTGACCCTGGCGGAAACCCGTCTGCAGCTTGAGGCAGAGTTTTTCACCGAAAAAGCGGTCTTTCACCTGACCGGCGACTTCGTTCAGGATGTGCTGGAGGACCGGCGCACCTTCAAGCCGGAAACCGGGCATGGTTTTTTCGATCTGCGCGAAGCCAATGCCGTTTTCTCCCCCGCCGCCTTTCTCGATATCAAGGCGGGGCGGCAGATTCTGACCTGGGGCACCGGGGATCTGCTGTTCATCAACGATCTGTTCCCCAAGGATTGGGTTTCGTTTTTCAGCGGCCGCGACGAGGAATATCTCAAGGCCCCTTCCGATGCGCTGAAGGCATCGGTTTTCATGCCCTGGGCCAATCTGGATATCGTTTATGCGCCGCGCTTCGATTCCGATCGCTTTCAGAACGGGCAGCGTATTTCCTTTTACAACGGCACGCTGGGCCGCCTCGCCGGGCGGGATGCCGTTATCAAGGCCCCCCGGCCGAACGACTGGTTCAACGACGATGAATGGTCGGCGCGGCTGTACCGCAACTTCGCCGCCATGGAGGCCGCGCTTTATGCCTATAACGGCTATTGGAAAAGCCCGGCGGGGCAGAACCCATCTGCGGGTACGGCGCTGTTTCCCCGTCTGTCGGTTTTCGGCGCCAGCCTGCGCGGCCCGTTCTGGAAGGGCATCGGCAGTGCCGAGGTGGGCTACTATGCCTCTCATGACGACATGGCCGGCGACGATCCGTTCATCCGCAATTCGGAAGCACGGATCCTGCTGGGCTATGAGCAGGAACTGGTGCGTAATCTGACGCTCGGCGTGCAGTACTATCTGGAACACATGATGGATTACGGCGCCTACAGGCGCAGCCTGCCCGCCGGTTCCGTGCCGGCGGATGAAAATCATCATATCCTGACAGCGCGCCTGACCTGGCTGACCCACAACCAGAATGTCACCTGGTCGCTGTTCACCTTCTATTCGCCATCGGATACGGACGGGTATCTGCGTCCCAAGGTATCCTACAAGGTGAATGACAATGTGACAGTGGAGGCGGGCGGAAACCTGTTCCTCGGCCGGGCGGAGACGACATTTTTCGGCCAGTTGCGCGATAACAGCAATATCTATATTTCCCTGCGCTACGGATTCTGAGCCGCGCGTCCCCCTTCGCAGCCGAGCCAGCGGAAGGCGCGGCGCAACTCCTGCGTGCCGTTTTGCCGGTACCAGCGGCCATGGGCCAGGATGATCCGTTCGGGGTGCCAGGCCATCATGCGTTCGTAGCAGCGGCAGGCCTGGCGGCGACGGCCGGTGAATGTCAGGCGCAGATCGAGGGACAGTTTGCCGTCCGGGTCCAGATTACCCCCCAGGCGGACGAGAAAGCGCATCGGCAGACTGATCTTTCCGGCTTCGAAGTTTTCAATCAGATCGGCGAGAATCAGCGTTGCCGAGGCTTTGTGGAAAAATACCACCTCATCCATGAAGCGGCTGCCCCTGAAGATGAGCTGGTCGATTTCCCCGGCCCAATCCGGCGGGGGGGCATCCTGAAGATCGGCCGAGAAAGGAACGGCGATGCGATGTTTCGCCGCCCGCTCGCGCACACCGGGGGAGGCCCAGCAGACAGCTTCGGGATAGCAGGCTGCCCACAGGCCCATGGCGGCATAGTGAATCTTGTTCGGCGATACGAGATGGGCGACCCGGCCCAGCGCTTCGATCGCGGCATACAGGTTTTCATCGGCCCTGACCGGTGAATGGATGAACAGGTTGTCATCCCGCAGGCGAATAACGGTCATCCGGGTCGGAAAGGGAAGGCTGAGGCCGAATTGCTGCATGTGCTCGATGGGTCCGTCGACGATCCAGATATTGTCATCAACCGGCTTCAGCACGCCCGTGGGTTCATAGGTTTCGACGGTTTTCATCAGGGTTCGCCCGCTCTTTATATTCGACTTGCGGGCAGCCTGCGGCATAAAGGCCCGCTGAACAGGAAAAAGATCTGTGCAGCGGGATTTTACAGATATTCGAATCTGTCTGTCATCCGGTTATTGCTGGGTGTCGCTTTCGTGTTCCTCGCTTTCGTGTTCCTCGTCCTCGCTTCCCAGATGTTTCATGAGGTTGGCGATATTGGCCGGGATGTCGTCGGGAGAGAATTTTTTCTGCTCGTTCTCGTCATGAGCGAAGGCGATGATGTCGGAAAGCTCGTCGCCGGTGAATTCGATCTGATCGCCCAGTTCCTCGACCTGCATTTCGATCATGGTGCTGGCGCCGCGCCACATGCGGGCGGTGAAATCGAACGGGTTCATCGGCATGGGCATGGTGTCCGCATCCAGTGCGGGTGCATCCTCGCCGCCGATGCCGTTAATCGAATGGCAGACCACGCAGCCCTTGCTGGCGAACAGCTTGCGGCCGCGCCGGGCATCGAAGGAGGGCATTTGCAGATGACCGTTGCCGGCCATCATCTTGCTGTTCATCGCCGCATTGTGGGTCGAGGCCTGGCTTGTTCCGGCCATGGCAAAGGCCATACCGGCCGCAATCCCGGCAAAAAGAATGAAAATTCCAGATTTGCGCATGTTCGCCTCCTTCATTGACGATGCGGTAAACTACGGGGATGAGAGAAATATACCGAAGACCTTGTCTGTTTCAGGGTAACTTCACGGGGGGCGAGATTATCCGAAGAACGGACAGGCAAATATGATATGGGTCAATATAACACGGCCGGAGCCAATAATCGTTTCAATCATGAAATACCCCGGATTTATTTTCTAATCACATATAAAAAATGTAGTAATGGCGCCGGCTTTCCCGGATGTCGCTCCCTGTCCGCCTTCAGCCGATGCCGAGCACTGACAGAATGACCGATACGCTGATGATTGCCAGGGTCGTGGTTGCCAGAACACCGCGGGCGACGGGGCCGACATGGGTGCCGTATTGGGTGGCGAGAATGAAGACATTGGCGGCGATCGGCAGTGCTGCCATGATCACGGCGATGGTGGCGGCCATCGGTTCCACCGTGAAGACGAAGAACATCGAGGCCAGCATCAGGCTGGGATGGATGACCAGTTTCATCAATACGGTAAAGGCGGTTTCCTGCCACTTTCCCTGCCCCTTGGTGCCGGCGATGGTGGCGCCCAGGGCGAACAGGGCGCAGGGTCCCGCCGCCCCGCCCAGCAGCGCGCCGAAACGGGAGGCGGCCTCGGGCAGCTTCATTTCCAGCAGCGAAGCGGCGAAGCCGGCGATGATGGCGATGATCAGCGGATTGCGCAGCAGGCTTTGCATGGCGGTGACCAGCCCTTCCAGCGGCGAGCCGGAACGGCTGGAATTCCATTCCAGCAGCATCATGGTCACGGCGAGAATGACGACATTGTTCAGCACCACCACCATGACGGCGGGCAGGGTGCCGTCATCGCCGAAAATGCCCAGGATCAGCGGAATGCCCATGTAGCCGGTATTGGCAAAAGAGGCTTCGGCGCCAAGCAGGCTCAGTTCCGCCGGGCGATAGGCGAAGAACAGGAAGCCAAGCCCCATGGCCAGGGCATAGGTGACGACATCGGCCGAAATCTGCGCGAAGATGAAGGCCAGGTCGAATTGTTCGGCGATCGGCGTTTCCGCCAGTTTGAAGAACAGCAGTGCCGGCAGGGCGAACCAGAAGACGAAGACATTGATCCCCGCCACCCCGCCGCGGGTGATCAGATCGCTGCGCACCGCCGCATAGCCGATGCCGACCAGGGCGAAAAAGGGCAGAACCAGATTGATAACCACATTCATGACGATGCCTCTTGCGCCGCTGCGGGCAGAAGCGCCGCGATGCGTTCGCGTATGTCGTTCGGAATGGCGATGGCACGGCGCGCGTTGAGGTCGAAGGCAACGCCGGTAACCGCAACCGTCGCCACCAGTTCTTCGTTCAGCCCGGCACGCATGTGATGGCAGAAACCGATGGTCTTCTCCCCCATATGCAGCAGGGAGCTTCTGAGGGTGACGAATTCTCCGGCGCGCAGCGGGCGCAGATAGCGGATATCGTATTCCAGGGCCACGGTCCCGACCCCCCGGGCCCGGATATCGGCCGAATAAATACCGATGCGCCCCAGAAGCTGCCCGGCGGCGGAGGAAAAGCAGTCGATATAGGCGCGGCGCGTCATGAAGCCGGCGCTGTTGCAATGCCAGTTGTCGATTGAACTGCGATAGGTGAGAAAGGCCTTATCCGTTTCCCTTGCCGGGGCAGAGGCCCTGCCGCGCGGCTGCGGCAGCTCCTTCCAGTCATGATGCAGGGCTTGCGCTTTTTCGCGCACCTGTTGCGGCAAGGGCAGTCGCCGCCCCTGTCTGTCGGCAAGATAGAGGCGGTGGTGGAAGGCGGCGGCATCGGTGTTGCGGGCAATGTTGCCAAGGCGGCTTTTCAGCAGCAGGGAATCGTTTGCCGTCCCGGCAAAGGCGCTGTCCATGCACAGGGCGTCGCCGACATGAACTTCGCGCAAATACAGGATACGATCCCGTTCGCTCAACAGCGTCAGCCCTTCCCGGCGCAGCAACGAAGGGGAAAGACCAAGATGCAGCGCCGCCGCGGCAATGGCCATTTCGGCCTTCTCGCCATAGAACTGTACATTCATATGGCCCATGACATCGCGTTCCTGCGGGGCGGTGACGCCACGATAGCTGGGGAAGGGCACGGTGTTCATGCCCCGTGCTCCGCCGGCTTCAGCATGAAGGGGGCGATGGCCGCGCGTATGTCGTCATCGAGCGGCACCGGGCGGCGGCTGTCCAGGTCCATATTCACCAGCACCACATGGGCGCTGAGGCATTGCTCGCCGGTTTCGGTGTTGATCATCTCGTGTTTCATGGTCAGCGATGTCCGGCCGGCCTGCCCGATGGCGCTGCGCACGAGGATGGCGTCATCGGCATGCAGTTCGGCCAGATAGTCCAGCTCCTGGCGCACGGCCACCCAGGCGCGGCGCTTTTTGTCCATTTCCGGCCCGCTGAGGCCGCAGAAGCTCATCAGCATGAAGGCCGCATCGCCGATGCGGGCGACATAATGCTGTATGTTCATATGGCCGAGCTGATCGCAATGAGCGGGAAGAACAATGCCGCGATAGGTTTCGGTAAACCCCGTTTCAGGATCCGTCTGGATCATGCCGCCCCCGTGCCATGGTTTCCGTTCAGTGCCTTCCGGCTATAAATGATCATGGCGCTTCTGTCCATCCGCGCCCCGATTTGCCCGTCGCCTGCCAAGGGGTTACAGGGCGAACTGGCGGGCGGCGAGGTCGCGCATCACTTCCTCCGAACCGCCGCCGATGGCATAGACCCGGACTTCCCGGTAGAGCCGTTCGATCGGGTGGCCGCGCAGATAACCGGCACCGCCCATGATCTGGACGGCTTCGCGCGCGCAGTATTCCATGGTGGTGCTGGCCTGCACCTTCAGCAATGACAGCTCGCCGGCCGGCGTGTCCCCATTATCGACCCGCCAGGCCAGTTGCTCCAGCCAGGCATGGGTGGCGTTCACCCGCCGGATCATCTCCACGATCTTGTGGCGGATCGCCTGGCGGGCGATCAGGGGCCTGGCGAAGGTGACGCGCATCCGTGCCCATTTGACCGCTTCGGCAATCATCAGGCGGCAGAACCCGACCATCGAGGCGGCAAGCTGCAGCCGTTCGCTGTTGAAATTGGCCATGATCAGGCGAAAACCGTCGTTTTCGCGGCCCAGCAGATGGTCGGCGGGGATGCGCACGTCGTCGAAATGCAGGGTCGCGGTATCGGAGGCCCACCAGCCCATTTTTTTCTCCAGCGCCGTGCGGCTGAATCCGGGCATGCCCTCCTCGACCACCAGCAGGGAAATGCCGCCGAGGCCGGGCCCGCCCGTGCGGGCCGCAACGGTGACGATATCGGCGCGCATGCCTGAGGTGATGAAGGTTTTCTCGCCATTGAGAATGTAGTGATCGCCTGCCCGTTCCGCCCGCGTCTGCAGGTTGGAAACATCGGAGCCGCCGCCAGGTTCGGTCACGGCCAGGGCGCTGATCCTTTCGCCGGAGAGAATGGCGGGCAGCAACCGCGCTTTCAGTTCCTCGCTGCCGGCGCGGGCAATGGGCGGGGCGCCGATACAGTGGCTCATCAGACCGGAGGCGACGCCGCCCGAACCGCAGCGGGCCAGTTCCAGCGCCGCGATGATGGCGAAGAACATATCGCCGCCGCTGCCGCCGTATTCTTCCGGAAAGCCGATGCCGAGCAGGCCGATATCGCCTGCCTTGCGGTACAGCGCCCGGGGAAAGGATCCGGCCTCGTCCCATTCGTTGACGAAAGGGGTTATTTCGCTGTCGACGAAACGGCGCAGGCTCCGGCGGAAGGCGTGGTGTTCCTCCCGGTAGAAGGGAGAAGGGGTTTCGGCCCAGGGGTCGAATTCATCCATCGTCATCCTCCTCCCTCTCGATCCCGAACAACGGGGTTCCGCCCGCAACCTGCTGGCCGGGGATGGCGTTGCAGACAGCGATCCGCCCGGCAAAGGGTGCGGTGAGCGCATGCTCCATCTTCATCGCCTCCAGCACCGCCAGCACTGTTCCCCGGCGGACATGCTCGCCCTTTCGGGCGCGCACTTCCACCACCCTGCCGGTGATCGGGGCGAGGATCTGTCCGTTTTCCGTATCCTGACCGCTGTGCCCGGGCCCATCAAGGCTGATATTGCGCGAATGCAGCATATAGGGGCCATGATCGATCAGTATTTCCGCCCCGGGGCGGCCATGCCAGGAATAGGAATCGCGGATATCGTCGCGGATCACTGCCAGCCGGCCCGGATCCGACGGCATGACCCGGAAGGAGAAGGTTTCGCCGTCGATATCAATGTCGTAATGCCCTGCCTCCGATGCCGTGACGGTCATCGCCGCCGTCAGCCCGTCGCCGAAGGCAAGACGCAGCGGCCGGGGCAGGGCGGGGCCGATCCGTTCCCCCGCCTCCGGGGGCAGGGCATGCAGCAGGCCGTGAAGGGCGATATCGGCGGCCTCGGGCGTTTCCGGGGCCGTAACGGGCGGGTGTGCCGTGCAGAAAGCCGTATCCAGCCGGGCATGGCGGAAGGCTTCGCTTTCAAGAAGCTGCAGCAGATAATGACGGTTGGTGACAAGGGGGAACAGCCGCAACCGCGCAAGCGCCCGACGCAGGCGGCGGATGGCCTGATGGCGGTCGCGGCCATGGGCGACGATCTTGGCCAGCAATGAATCGTAATGGCTGGAAATCTCCGTTCCCGCTTCGATACCGTGATCGATGCGCAATCCGGGCCCGTCCGGCCAGTTCAGGGCCTCGATCCTGCCCGATACGGGCAGGAAGTCCCGGGCCGGATCCTCGGCGCACAGCCGGGCCTCGATGGCATGACCGCGAAAGGCGATATCTTCCTGGCGCAGGGCCAGGGCCTCTCCGGCCGCGATGCGCAACTGCCAGGAGACGATGTCGATGCCGGTAATCGTTTCGGTTACGGGATGTTCCACCTGAAGGCGGGTATTCATCTCGAGAAAGAAGAAGTCGCCGTTATCCTTCAGCAGGAACTCGACGGTGCCGGCGCCCACATAGCCGACGGAACGCGCCAGGGCGACGGCGGCATCGCGCATGGCCTGCCGGCTGGCAACGGGGATGGCGGGGGCGGGGCTTTCCTCGATGATTTTCTGATGACGGCGCTGCAGCGAACAATCGCGCTCGCCCAGATGCAGAACATGGCCGTGGGCATCGGCGAGAACCTGCACTTCGACATGGCGGGCATCGCTGAGGG
>JALXAG010000075.1 GCA_026992315.1 Sneathiellales bacterium
GCTGCCCAGCGGCAGATGGTGGAAATCGCCCGTGCCGTTATCGCCGATGCCCGCATCATCATTTTCGACGAACCCACCGCATCGCTTTCTCCGGAAGAGACGCAGACCTTCTTCGATCTCGTCGGCATGCTCCGGCGCAAGGGATTGTCAATCGTCTTCATCAGTCACGCTCTGGAAGAAGCGCTGACCATTGCCGATCGCATCACCGTTCTGCGTGACGGGCGCAAGGTGGTGACGGATGCCGCCGACCGCTTCGACCGCGACCGGCTGGTACGCGCCATGGTGGGGCGGGCACAGGAAGAAGGCGGTGCCCGCCGCCCTCCCCGAACAAGGGCCGGAGGAGGTCGCGAGAAAGTACTCGAGGTCGAAAACGTGGTCGGTGCCAATCTTGTGCAGAACATGTCGTTTTCGGTCTATGCCGGCGAGGTGATAGGCATGGCCGGACTGGTGGGATCGGGCCGCACCGAGATTGCCCAGATCATTGCCGGCGTGCAGAAACGCCGCGTGCTGTATGGCGGCATGATCTATCTCCGGGGGCGCCCCGTGCGCTACCGGGTGCCGCGTCAGGCGATCGATGACGGCATCGTCTACGTCACCGAAGACCGCAAGGTGAACGGCTTCTTCGAGACCATGAATGCAGCCGACAACATCTATCTGGGCTGGCTTGCCACCCGCCTTGGCTGGCGGTTTCTGATTTCCTCCGATGAGCGCCGCCGGATCGGCGCCGACTGGGCCGAACGCGTCAATATCCGCGCGCTGTCGGGCAATGCCACGATAAGCGAGCTATCGGGCGGCAACCAGCAGAAGGTGGTGATTGCCAAGTCGCTGGTGCAGCGGCCCCGGCTCGTCATCTTCGACGAGCCGACCAAAGGCGTCGATGTCGGCACCATCCCGCAGATTCATGCGCTGATCCGCAACCTTGCCGAAAACGGCGTGGCGGTAATCGTCATCTCCTCCTATCTGCCTGAAATCATGGCACTTTCCGACCGCATCCTGGTCGCCCAGCAAGGCCGGATCGCCGAGGAATTCAGCCCCGAAGAGGCAACCGAAGAAAAGATCATGTTCGCGGCCGTCCACTGACCGGCGGCACGCACCAGAAAGGGAGACACCGCGATGACCACCAGGAAAGGCGAACGCACCTTCAACGCCGGGCGCACCATGCTGCCGGGCTATATTGCGCTGAATGCGCGCTGGCACCGCGACAAACCCGCGATCATCGCGGGTGAGCGGACGCGCACATGGGGCGAGATCGAGGCTGCGACCAACCGGGTCGCCAATGCGCTGATCGGCATGGGCCTTGCCCATGGCGACCGGGTCGGCCTGGTTATGGCAAACTCGATCGAGATGATCGAGATCATGCTTGGCGTCCTCAAGGCAGGCATGGTAATCGCGCCGATCAACCTGACGGTACCGGATGAGGCGATGATCCGGATGCTCGAAGACGCATCCGCGCGGGCGGTTTTCGTCTCTGCCGAACAGTGCGAGCGTCTCGAAGGCCGGCTTGGCGGGCAGATGGGGGCAAATGCCGTCATCGTGGGCGGCGAGCGCTCCGGCTGGATTGCGTATGAGAGTCTGATCGAGCCGGCATCCGCCGACAACCCGGGTATCGCGATCGACCCGGATGACTGGCTGCATGTGATGTATTCCTCGGGCACCACCGGCCTGCCCAAGGGTATCGTGCATACACATGGCAACCGGATGCGCTGGGTCTACGATCTGTCGCTGCATTACCGCTACCACCCGGATGCGCGAATCCTGATTTCGGTGGGGCTGTTTTCGAACTTTTCCTGGGCGCCGCTGCAGGTGGCGGTAATGCTTGGCGCGACCGTGGTGATGATGAACGAGTTTACCCCACGGGGCTTTCTCGAGACGGTTCAGAAACACCGGGTCACCCATGCGGCAATGGTGCCGGTGCAATATCAGCTCATTCTCGCCGATCCCGAACAGGAAAACTACGACCTCTCCTCGCTGGAAAGCCTGATCTGCGGCGGCTCGCCGCTGCATGCAGATTTGCAGAAAGCGATGTTCGCTCGCTTTCCCTGCGGCTTCTTCGAGATGTACGGCACCACCGAAGGGGCCATGACGGTGATTTCTCCCTGGGAGAAAAAGCTGCATCCGGATGCGGTGGGCCGGCCATTCCAGGGTGGCGATATCCGCATCATCGATCGCGATGGCAAGGAATTGCCGCCGGGCGAAGCGGGAGAGATCGTGACCATGACGGCACATCTGATGGAAGGCTATCTCAATCGCCCCAAGGCCAATGCCGAAGCGGTATGGAAGGGTCCAGACGGGCGCAACTGGCTGCGCACCGGGGATGTCGGGCTGATCGACGAAAACGGCCTTCTGCATGTGCTCGACCGGATCAAGGACATGATCGTGTCGGGAGCCCAGAACATCTTTCCGGCCGATATCGAGGCGGTGGTGAACCAGCATCCGGACGTGATCTTCGCCACCGTGATCGGGGTGGCACACCCGAAATGGGGGGAAACGCCACTGGCGATCGTGACCCCGCGCGCGGAGGGCGAAGCCGACGAAGAGACGATCACAGCCTGGACCAACGAACGCGTCGGCAAGCGTCAGCGGATCGTCGGCACCGTGTTCACCGACGATATTCCGCGCAACCCCAATGGCAAGGTGCTCAAACGCTTCCTGCGCGAACGTTACGGCGATTACGTCACCGGGCGCGGCAATGGATAAGGCGAAAGAGCGGGTCTGCCGCCTGCTGGGATGCCGCTATCCGGTGCTGCAGGGAGCGATGAGCCTGGTCAGCAATCCCGAACTGGTCGCTGCGGTATCCGGCGCTGGCGGCTTTGGCGTGCTGGCCAGCGCGCCGATGCCCGCGCCCGGGATACTGCGCGACCAGATCCGCCGCACCCGCGCCCTGACCGGCAGGCCCTTTGGCGTGAATCTGGTGGGGTTCAACCCCCGCTCGCGCGAGATGGCGCTCGTGGCAATCGAAGAGGGGATTGGCGCCGTCACCATGTCAGCCGGGCTTGCGCCCGAGCTTGTCGCTCTGGTCAAGGCAGCCGGTCTGACGGTCGTGGCGGTCGTGCCAAGCGTCGCACTTGCCTGCCGGGCCGAGCAGCTCGGCGCCGATATCATTGTGGCCGAGGGGATGGAATCGGGCGGCGCGCAGGGCGAGGCGGGCATTTCCACCATGACCCTGGTGCCGGCGGTGGCGGATGCCGTCTCGGTGCCGGTGATCGCCGCCGGCGGTATTGCCGACCGCCGCGGCTACCTCGCGGCCCGGGCACTCGGTGCGGCAGGGATACAGATGGGGACCCGTTTTCTGGCATCGGCGGAGTGCTGGGCGCATGACAAGTGTAAGGAGCTGATCTGCAAGGCCGAGGTGCAATCCACCGCGCTGATCCCGCTCCGGCGTTTTCGCGCACGGGTGCTGCAGAGCCCCGCTGTAAGGCGGTATCTGAACGATCCGTCGCCAAAGGCCCTGGCGGCGCTGGAACGGGTACAGGAAAGGGTTTTTCTGGATGGCGAAACCGATCTCGGGCCGGTGGCCGCCGGCCAGTCAGCGGGATTGATACGAACGGTCAAGCCGGTTGCTGAAATCATCGCCGAAATCCTCGGCCCGGAAACAGCCACGCGGCAATAGCCCCCCTGCCCCCGTTTATCTCCTGTCCTGCCCGGACAGTAGAGGCTACTTTCTCCGAACCGGTTGTGAACAGTCGTCTCCGGCAGTCGTCAGGACAGCGGGGGCATGACATGGCCGGCGGTTGAGCGCTGCAGCGCTTCGGCATGAACGCGCAGAACATTGTCGCTTAAAAACTGTTTCAGTTCGCTCTCCCCCAGACCGGCGTCGAGGAACATTGCGCAGATACCCGGAAAGGCGCTGAAATCGGGGAACCAATCGCCCAGACCGACCTGCAGCAGGTCGGTCGACCAGCAGACATGATCGATCCCGACCACATCGATCAGCGCCAGGACCGCTTCGACGAGTTCCTGTGCGCTTGACACGCCGATCGGTGCGGTGTTGACCCAGCAACCGACAACGCCGCCGGTTTCGGCGATCAGGCGGGCGTGATCGGCATCGATCCAGCGGGGGTTGCGGGTAATCCCGGGTGGTGAGATCTTCGAGTCATGGCGCATCAGCGTGTGTGACAGCACCATCGGCCCGCCGGCGGCTTCGGCCATGTCGGCGGTGGCGGCCAGGGTGGCATGAGCACTGTCGATGACCATGCCGAGCGCCGCGGCGCGGCGCACCGCTTCCTTGCCCAGATCCGACAGGCCGCCGAACTCCGGCGCATTGGTCTGAATATCGCCCAGGCGCGAACGGGCATAATGCAGGGGCTGGAATTTGCCGATGCCATCGGCGTATAGCTGTTCCAGACGGCCGGGATCGTCCTCGATCATGTGCGCGCCCTCGACCGACAGCATCAGCGCCAGATCGCCGCGCTCGTGAATTGCCGCCAGATCATCCGGCCTGCGGGCAATTGCTGCGGGTATGATCTCCAGCAATTCGTGCAGTTGCCGGATCAGCCGCTGGTATTCGCGCCAGGCCTCCCCCTCTTCGAAATCGCGCCAGACATTGTCCGGTGCCCCCAGACGGATGATAGGAAGATCGCTGCATATATTGAGCGATGCGCTGCGGCAGCCGGCATCGAGCATGGCCCGGACATGACGAAGAATCGCTTCATCCCCCGGATAACGCCCCATCGGATCGTGTATCTCGATACCGCGTGTTTCCCACAGGCCCAGATGGGTGTGAAAGTCGATCGCCGGGCTCTCATCCAGAAGCGCCTTTACCCGGGCGAGGTTTTCTTCGCTTATGTCAAACATTCACCCGATTTCCGCCTCTGCCCGGATCGGCTTGTGGATACCTGAGAGACGCGCGAGCAGATCGGCGAGCGCATGGATGAGAATCAGGGCAAAAACCAGCGGAATTGCCGCCGTGATCCAGAGCATCGAAACATCCATGATTTCCGCCTGACGCCCGGCCGTGCGCATGATGAAGCCGCGCAGCGGATTGAGGCCGGGTCCGAAGAGGCTGAACCACAGTACCGGCAGCGCAAAGACCGCAACGCTCAGCACACGCAACGATGCGAACACGATCCCGAGCGTTCCGCGCCTGTGCACCGCATCGGCGAACAAGGCCGGGTCGCTGCCGCTGTAAAAGGCAGCCGATGCACCCAGCATTCCGCCCCAGATCATGGCGAAACGGGCCAGTTCCTCGGTCCAGGCCGGTGGCGAAAAGAAGATATATCGGGCAACCACCTGATAGAGTGCAGCCGCAAGCATTACGCACAAGGCCAGGATGGCGCCGTGAAGCGCCAGCCTGTTCAGGATTGCCGAAAGCCGCATCAGCAACAGGGCGCTCGCCCGCATCGGCTCACTCCTTGGCTGCGGTCCAGGCGGCGATCCCGGCGGCATCGAGCGGCCCCAGGGCATAGACCGACTGCGCCGCCTTACGGAATGCGGCATCGGCTTCGGGTGTCAGCCGGGTCACCGTCACACCGGCCTTTTCAAGCACCTTCAGAATACCTTCGTGTTTGGCAAGCCAGGCCCGGTTTTCCTTGTTGGCCTTGGCAACCGCAGCCGTTACCACCGCGCGCTGATCGTCCGACAGGCTCTGATACCAGTCTTCCGATGCAATGATCGCCCGCACCGACTGTGCAACGCGGTTGTCGGTATAATACTTGACGAATGCGGTCTGCCCGAAGAGCAGCGGCATCAGCGGCGGGTTGATATATCCGTCGACCACGCCTGTCTGCAAGGCATTGGTCACCTCGGGCCATGCGATGATCGTGCCGGTGGCCCCCCAGCTTTTGAGCAGGGCGATCTGGAACTTGTCCAGTGCCCGCAGGCGCAGTCCCTTCATGTCGTCGAGCGATCTGACGGGGTGTTTGGTATTGAATACGCCGGCCGGCAGGCCGAGATGATAAAATCCCAGAACCCGCACGCCCTTGGGGGTGGTGCCCTGGTTGATCCGCTCAAGCATGCCACCCTCGTTCAGGGCTTTGTCGAGCTCGGCCGAATCCTTGAAGAAATAGGGAAGATAAACCCCATAGGTCAGCGGTTCCAGCTTGCCCGGAGAGGCAACATTGGCCATCGCCACCTGCACCAGCCCCTGCGACACCTGATCGAGGATTTCAGCCTCGCCGCCAAGGGCGCGGCGGGCAAACGCTTCGACCTCGAAGCCGCCGTCGCGCAGCGCGCCCGTAAAGGTCAGCCCCCATTGATAACCGGCGAATTTTTTAGGATCGGGCGGGCTGTCATTCACGAACTTGACCGAAGCGGCCGAAGCCGCATGGCCGGCCAGAAGCGTCAGGGCAAGGGCAGCGGCCTTGAGTATGCGTGTTGTCTTCATGATTTTTCCTCCACTATATCGGTTTATTTTATGGTTAATGCCCGATCAGACCGGCCGCCTGCGGCAGCGTCAGACTGATCGCCGGGAAGACGATGATCAGGGCCAGGACGATGAGCTCGGCCAGAACGAAAGGCAGGGTGGCCACGGCCAGGCGCCAGTAATTCTCGCCCGTGACCGAGGAGATGATCAGCAGACAGCCGCCGATCGGCGGTGTGATCAGCCCGATGCAGAGGTTGAAGCAGATGACGATGCCCAGATGCACCGGATCGGCGCCTTGCGCCAGTGCCGTGGGCGCCAGCAGCGGCACCACCAGCGCCAGCGCCACGGCGATATCGAAGATCATGCCCGCCGCGATCAGAATCAGGTTCATCACCAGCATGAAGCCGGTCGGGCCGAGTCCCAGGCGGTCAACCGCGGTGACGATGGACTCAGGCACCTTTTCCAGCCCGCCGACATAGCCCAGCACCGAAATCGCCGCGAGAATCATGAAGATCGACCCGGTCAGCATTGCGGTCCGTTTCAGCGCCGCGATCATGCCGGCGCGGCTGATGCCGGTATAAAACCGCCCGGCCAGAAGCGCCGCAACCACGGCGACGGCAGCCGCTTCGGTCGGAGTCATCCAGCCGAAGACAATGCCGCCGACGATGATCACCGGCAGGGCGAGCGCCGGCAGCGCAGTAACCACCGCAGGCCCGAATGCCGGGATTTCATTGCGGTCGGCGCGCGGAAGATCGTCTTTCCAGGCATAGAACGCATTAACCCCAAGCAACACCAGCGCAAGAAGCAGCCCCGGCAGGATGCCGGCCACGAACAACGCCGCGACCGAGGTTCCCATAATCGCGCCATAGAAGATCAGGATGATCGAAGGCGGAACGATCGGCCCGATAATCGAGGAGGCCGCAGTCACCGCCCCGGCATAAGCGCCCGGATAGCCTTGTCGCTTCATCTCGGGCACCAGCGTGTTGGAAAGCGCCGCCGCATCGGCCGCGGCCGAGCCGGAAATGCCGGCGAAGAATACCGATGTGAGAATATTGACATGCCCCAGCCCGCCGCGCAGCCGCCCGACCAGCGTCGTCGACAGATCGATCAGGGCACGCGTGACCCCGGCGCGATTCATGACCTCGCCCGCCAGAATGAAGAGCGGCATGGCCATCAGCGAGAACACGTTGATCTGACTGAAAATTTTCTGCGGCAACACGGCCAGATACGGGGTGTTGCCGGTGCCGAGAAAGGCCAGGACGGCGCTTGCACCGACCACATAGGCCAGTGCCGTTCCTGCAAGCAGAAGCAGCAGCGCCGCCACGGGAAGCAGCCAGATCATGCCTTTATGCCCGTATGAAGGGATAAGGATCCGCTTCCGCCGCCCAACTTCATTTTATCCCCGCTGTCACCCTCACCTTGCGCCACCCGTTTCAGGCAAAAAGTATACAGGGGCAACATCGCGGATAAATCGAATAAATTAGAATAATATGTTCGATATAATCGAACGAATTAGCCTGACGGCGTGTGCACACCCCACTGATCGAAATCCTCGAAGAACCCATCCGGATAGGCGGCGGGAAAACACAGGCGCAATAATTCGCACAACCGCTGGCGCGGGCCGGATTGCGGTTCCCTCAACGGCCAGATCACGGCAAGCCGGTTCATCGTGCTTTCGCGGATCGAGGCAGTTTCGGGCGCAACCAGCGCGCCTTCTGCGATGTCCTGGGCCACCACATGCCGGTTGACATAGGCCCAGCCGACCCCCTTGCGCAGCAGAAGACGCAGGGTTTCGTCATCCGATACGGTCCAGTTGTCGGTGCGGTGAAGGTTGAACTGGGCTTCGCGTCGCCTGACGCTGTGGCGGGCGAGAACGATCTGGCGATGATCATCCAGATCGGCCAGCGTGATCGGACGTCCCATCCGGGCCAGCGGATGTTCGCGCGCCATGACCACCAGATTCTGGGTCGAGCCGATCTGCATGCCGTCGATATCGCGAATATCGAGCCGTGTATTGACACGGATCAGGCCGAGATCGGCGCTTCCTGTGCGGGTATCTTCCAGAACGGTATCGAAATCGCGTTGCCGGACCGTAATCGTGATCGCCGGAAACTCGGCCGCAAAGCGGGTGAGCGCCTCGACCAGAACCTGTCGGGGAAAAATCGCATCCACCGACAGCGACAGCCGTGTCTTGTACCCCTTCCTATGCAAACCGATCCGGGAGGCAAAACGATCGGTACGGCGCAGCAGCTGCTCCGCGTCCTCATATATTTCGGCCCCGGCCGTGGTAAGCTTCGGCCTTTTGTGCGAACGGTCGAACAGTGTGACCTGCAGCTGCGTTTCAAGATTGGCGATGGTGTAGCTGACCGTTGAAACCGTCTTGTTGAGCTGCCTTGCGGCTTCGGTGAATGTGCCGTGATCGACAACGGCCTGAAACACGCGCAACTGCTCGAGCAGATTGGGTATCATTTTTAATTCTTCGAATGAAAAATCTAATTTTATCAAAATAAATGGAACAAATAAACTGCCTGCCGGTGGCCTTGGCCGGCCACTGCGTTGAATTTGTCGTGCCGGCACGGGATTCGTGTATCCGCTCACCCGCTCAGGGCAGCCACCAGCCGGTCGAGAGCGGCAGACAGCCGCGCCCGTGTGCAGGCGATATTGACGCGGGCGAAACCGGCGCCGTTCTCGCCGAAGGCCGCGCCACGCGTTACCGCCCATTTCGCCTTTGTCCGCAGAAAACTTCTCAGCCCCTCGTCATCGAGGCCCAATCCGCGGAAATCCAGCCACAGCAGAAAGGTTCCCTCGGGTTCGATCAGCTTTACATCGTCCCGCCCCTTCAGCCTGTCGCGCACAAGCTTCAGATTATCCGCGATGTATTCCACCGCCGCGTCCAGCCAGGGCCCGCCGTCACGATAGGCCGCCTCCATCGCCGCATTGGCGAAGGCATTGTTCTTGTTTACCGTCAGGCGGCTGTTCTCTGCCTGAAAGGCGGCGCGCCTGCCCTCATCGGCGATGATGGTGAAGGACGAACAGCAGGAGGCGATGTTGAAGCTCTTGGCCGGAGAGAGACAGCTGATGCTGTTCAGGGCATCCGCCTCGCCAAGCGATGCGAAGGCCGTGAAGGAATGTCCCGCAAAGGTGATATCCGCATGGATTTCATCCGCCACGACCAGCACGCCATGGCGGCGGCATATCTCGCCCAGGCGGGAGAGCTCATCCCGTTCCCACACACGGCCGACGGGATTGTGCGGATTGCACAGAAACAGCATCCGGTTGCGGGGATCCGCCGCCAGGCGTTCGAGCCCGTCGAAATCCATCTCATAACGCCCGTCGGGGCCGAGAAGCAACGGATTGACAACCGCCTTCCGCCGGTTCTCGCGGATGATATCGAAGAAATCGAAAAACACCGGCGGCTGCACGATGATGCCCTCGCCTTCGCGGGTAAAGAGCGAAGCGGCAATGGCAAGGCTGTTGAGCACATTCGGGGCGCGCAGAATATGGGCGGTGTCGAGCGACCAGCCATGACGGCGCGCAAACCATTCGGCAAGTGCCGGAAACAACCCGTCCGCCACGGCCTCGTAACCGAAGATTCCATGACGCAGGCGCCGTTCCATCGCGGCCAGCACCGGCGGCGGGGCCCTGAAATCCATGTCGGCCACACCGGCGGCAAAAAGATCGTCGCCATCGGGGCCCAGCACCATCGGATGCACCTTCAGGGCCGGCACTTCGCGGCGGTCAATCTCGGCATCGAAATCGAATTGATAATCAGTCATGCGGGTATCGGCTGCCCGGGGTCATCATAAGAAAGGCTTTGAAAGTCAAATATTTTTCCTACATCTTTTTTCCTGTTACGAACAGTTCCCTTCTGGTGGAACGATAAGTCGTTAATGGATCGTGCCCTAAGGATATCAACAGAAACATGCCCTTTCCACACGCGCCGCCATATTCGGCAAAATGGTATGACCCGCCTGCAGGGCTCATCTCATCCTCCGCCTTGTGCCGGCGCGATGCCTGGCGCACACTCCGCATCCGGTATGGCCGGATCAAACGGAAAGGCAGCCATGGTCAGCATTCTTACCTTCGGTCCGTCGCTCGATGTGACTTATGAGGTCGGCACCCTTCGCCCCGACACCAAGGAGCATGCCCGTTTCACCTGCTATCACGCCGGGGGCAACGGCATCAACGTACACCGGGGTCTGAACCGTCTTGGCGTCGGGGCGGAAAATTTCTGCGCCCTTGCCGGCGAAATCGGCGCCATGGTCAGGCGCATTGCCGAAAGCGAGGTCGGCCGCCTGCACGCCTTCCCCGCCGAAGGGGAAACCCGGATCAGCAGCACCATCATCCTGCCCGGCGATGACAAATGCCCCGGCCCGCAATGCCAGTACGAAGTGATCGGCACCGGCGCCGGGCTGAGCCCGCGGACCCTGAACGCCATGACGGAGGCCTATCTGAAAAGCTGCGCCAGGGGCGGCTTTGCGGTGCTGACGGGATCGGTGCCTGCCGGGGTGCCGGATACGATATATGCGGATCTGATCCGGCAGATGCGCCCTCATGGCACCCGCGCCATCGTCGATGCCCGCGGATCCCTGCTGCAGAAGGCGCTGGCGGAAAAGCCCTGTCTGATCAAGCCGAACCGCCATGAGCTGGAAATGCTGTGCGACCGCCCCCTGCCCCGTTTCAGCGATATTCTGCGCGAGGCCCGCGCCCTGCAGAAAGCTGGCGTCACCTATGTCTGCGTATCGCTTGGCGGCGACGGTGCTCTCCTCTGCGGGCCGGAGGGCGCCTATGCCGGCAAACCGCCGAAGGTTGCCATCCGTTCCACCGTCGGCGCCGGGGATTCGATGGTTGCGGGGCTGATCGCCGGGCTACGGCAGCAGAGCGGCAGCGAGGAAATGCTGCGTCTCGGCCTCGCCTGCGGTACCGGGACCGCCATGATGGCCGGAACGGAACTGTTCGATGCGGCAGCACTGCCCGATCTCGCCCGGCAAACGGAAATCAAGAGGCTTTAGGGGGCTGATCCCGCCCCTTTCAGCCTGAAGGAAAACAACAGGACGAACCGTCATACAGGGAGGAAATATGCTCGAAGGATACAGCAAGCTGGTATTTTCGTCGGATGCCGTGGACGGCAGGCCGCTGGAACACGACGTCTATGTCAAGGGTGACGGTCCCGTTGTCCTGATCATTCAGGAACTGCCGGGGATCGGACCGCAGATGCTGAAGCTCGCCGACAGGCTGGTCGCTGAGGGGTTTCGCGTCGTAATGCCCCACCTCTTCGGCCCCATCGGCCGGCTTTCCTTTGTCGGTAACGGCGTTCGCCTGCTCTGCATGCGCCGGGAATTCGCGCTTTTCGCCAGAAACAAAACAAGCCCGGTGGTTGCCTGGCTCAAGGCGCTCTGTCAGCGTCTCAGGCTGGATTACGACGTGCCGGGAATCGGCGTCATCGGCATGTGCCTGTCCGGCAATTTCGCCATATCGCTGATGGCGGACGACGCGGTCCTCGCCAGTGTCGCATCGCAACCGTCCCTGCCCCTGTTCGCGCCTTCCGCCCTTCATATGTCGCAAGACGACATCGGCGACATCCGCCGCCGCCTCGACCGGCACGGGCCGATGCTGGCCTATCGTTTTTCCGGCGACAAAATGTGCCCTGCGGAAAAATTCGCCGCGCTGGATAAGGCCTTCAACGACGATCGTGAGCGGATAAGGCTGAAAAGTCTGCCCGGCAACGGGCATGCGGTTCTCACGGTTCATTTCAACGATGAGGAAGGCTCGCCGACCGCCGAGGCGCTGACGGAGATCCTGGCCTATTTCAGGCAAAAGCTGTTACCGGAAGAAAAAACCTGATGCGCAAGAAGGTCGCGGCAAAACAAAACCGGCCGGATGGTTCCGCCACCCGGCCGGCACGATGGAAGATCGGCAATCGCCGAAACCGGTTCAGAACGGGATATCGTCGTCCAGATCGCTGACGCCGCCGGAGGGGGCATCGTAGCCCCCGCCCGCCTGGCCGCCGCCGGTATCGCGCGCCGGGGCCGGGGAGCTGCCGCCGCCATAACCGCCGCCGCTGCCACCGCCCTCGCGCCCGTCGAGCAATACCATCTCGCCGCGGTAACGCTGCAGGACGATTTCGGTGGTATATTTTTCCATGCCGGACTGGTCGGTCCATTTGCGCGTCTGCAGCTGGCCTTCGAGATAGACCTTGGAGCCCTTGCGCAGATATTGTTCGGCGATGCGGCCGAGATTTTCGTTGAAAATCACCACGCGGTGCCATTCGGTGCGTTCGCGCCGTTCGCCGCTCTGGCGGTCCTTCCAGCTTTCCGAGGTGGCGACCGACAAATGCACGATCGGATCGCCGCTTTGCGTATGGCGAACCTCCGGATCGCGGCCCAGATTGCCGACCAGAATGACCTTGTTCACGCTTCCTGCCATTTTTCCCGTCCTGATGGTCTGTTGTTGTATCTTGGGCGCACAATATACATAAACGCATGCCGGGCACCACGGAAATCGTGCGGCCGCCGGGGCGCCGGCGGGTTTGCCGTCAGCGCCGTTGCCGGGGTTTGACAAATACGATGCGCGCCCTACCCTTTGCGGAACATATGGTGTACAAAGCGGAACGGACACAGGCAAGAGCGGATTTTATGACCAGCGACAATCAGGCGGCGGAAAGCGGCCGGCGGCGGGCCGGAAAAACCATCGACGTTCACGGCGCCCGCGAACACAATCTGAAGGATATTCACGTTTCCATGCCGCGCGACCGGCTGGTGGTCATCACCGGGCTGTCGGGTTCGGGCAAATCCTCGCTCGCCTTCGATACCATCTATGCGGAGGGGCAGCGCCGCTATGTCGAAAGCCTGTCGGCCTATGCCCGCCAGTTTCTGGAAGTGATGCAGAAGCCCGATGTCGATCATATCGACGGGCTCAGCCCCGCCATATCCATCGAACAGAAGACCACCTCGCGCAATCCGCGTTCCACCGTCGGCACGGTCACCGAAATCTACGATTACCTGCGCCTGCTGTTCGCGCGCATCGGTGTGCCCTATTCGCCGGCGACGGGGTTGCCGATCACCAGCCAGACCGTCAGCCAGATGGTCGACCGCATCATGGCAATGGCGGAGGGTACCCGCCTTTATCTGCTCTCGCCCATCGTCCGCGGGCGCAAGGGCGAATACCGCAAGGACATCCTTGAGTTGAAGAAACAGGGATTTCAGCGCCTCAAGGTCGATGGCAAGCTTTACGACATCGGCGATTTCCCCGACCTGGACAAGAAGCGCAAGCACGATATCGCGGTGGTGGTGGACCGCATTATCGTGCGCGAAGGAATAGAATCGCGCCTGGCGGATTCTCTTGAAACCGCCCTGGGGCTGAGCGACGGGCTGGTCATCGCGGAAAATGCCGATAACGGCGAGGAAACGATCTTTTCCGCCAAATTCGCCTGCCCGGTTTCGGGCTTCACCATCAGCGAGATCGAACCGCGCCTGTTTTCCTTCAACAATCCCTTCGGCGCCTGCCCCGACTGCGACGGGCTGGGGACGGAAATGTATTTCGATCCGGCGCTGGTGGTGCCCGATGAAAGGAAGACCCTGCGCGAGGGGGCGATTGCGCCATGGGCGAAAACCTCCTCGCCCTATTACATGCAGACGCTGGATTCCCTGGCGCGCGCCTATGATTTTTCCACCACGGTTCCCTGGGCCGACCTGCCCGAGAGGGCGCGTCAGGTCATCCTTTACGGGACCGGCAGGGAAAAGGTCGAATTCGCCTATGACGACGGCGTGCGCAGCTATCGCGCAAAAAAACCGTTCGAAGGCGTCATCCCGAACATGCAGCGCCGCTGGCGGGAAACGGATTCGGCCTGGGTGCGCGAGGAAATGGAACGTTTTCAGGCCAAGACCGCCTGTTCGGCCTGCGGCGGTTACCGCCTCAAGCCCGAGGCGCTGTGCGTGAAGATCGACGGGCTGCATATCGGCCAGGTCAGCGATATGTCGATCAAGCAGGCGGCAGAATGGTTTCTGGCCCTGACCGGAAAACTGGGCGAGAAGGACAGCCAGATCGCCGAACGGGTGCTGAAGGAAATCAACGAACGCCTGGGCTTTCTGGTCAATGTCGGGCTGGAATACCTGACCCTGTCGCGCAATTCCGGCACCCTTTCGGGCGGGGAGAGCCAGCGTATCCGCCTCGCCTCGCAGATCGGATCGGGGCTTACCGGGGTGCTCTACGTTCTCGACGAACCGTCCATCGGCCTGCATCAGCGCGACAATGCCCGCTTGCTGGAAACGCTGAAGAACCTCCGCGATCTCGGCAATACGGTCATCGTCGTCGAACATGACGAAGATGCGATCCTGACCGCCGATCACGTCATCGATATGGGCCCCGGCGCCGGCGAACACGGCGGCCGGGTGATTGCCGAAGGCACGCCCGCCGATATTCTCGCCGCCCCGGACAGCCTGACCGGGCAATATCTTTCCGGGCGCAGGCAGGTTCCCGTCCCGGCCGAGCGCCGCCGCGGCAATCCGGCGCGCAAGCTGACCATCCGCAATGCCCGCGCCAACAATCTGCAGAATGTCACCGTCGATATTCCGCTCGGCACCTTTACCTGCATCACCGGCGTTTCCGGCAGCGGCAAATCGACCCTGACCATCGAAACCCTGTACAAGGCGGCGGCGCGGCGGCTGATGGGCAGCCGCGCCCATCCCGCCGAGCACGACGGAATCGACGGGCTGGAATGGTTGGACAAGATCATCGACATCGACCAGTCGCCTATCGGGCGGACGCCGCGCTCCAACCCGGCCACCTATACCGGCGCTTTCGGACCGATCCGCGACTGGTTCGCCGGCCTGCCGGAAGCCAAGGCCCGCGGCTACAAGCCGGGGCGGTTTTCCTTCAATGTCAAGGGCGGGCGCTGCGAGGCCTGCAAGGGCGACGGGCTGATCAAGATCGAAATGCATTTTCTGCCCGATGTCTTCGTGCAATGCGATGTCTGCAAGGGCAAGCGATTCAACCGTGAAACCCTGGAAATTCGCTTTCGCGACAAATCCATCGCCGATGTTCTTGAGATGACGGTGGAGGAAGGCTGCGACTTCTTCAAGGCCGTGCCCGCGATCCGCGACAAGCTGGAAACCCTGCGCCGGGTCGGGCTGGGATATATCCGCATCGGCCAGCAGGCGACCACCCTGTCGGGCGGCGAGGCACAAAGGGTGAAGCTGGCCAAGGAACTGTCGCGGCGGGCAACCGGGCGTACCCTCTATATTCTCGACGAGCCGACCACGGGCCTGCATTTCGAAGATATCCGCAAGCTGCTGGAAGTGCTGCAGGCACTGGTCGAGGGCGGCAATACCGTCGTGGTGATCGAACATAATCTGGAGGTGATCAAAACCGCCGACTGGATCATCGATCTCGGCCCGGAAGGGGGCGATGGCGGCGGGCGCATCGTCGCCGCCGGCACGCCGGAGGATGTCGCCGCCACCCCCGGCAGCCACACGGGGGAATATCTGAAAGCCGTGCTTGAGCGGACGGCGAGGATATCCGAAGTCGCCTGATCGGCCACCGGTTTCGATTGACCTGAGCGCGCAGGCGTCCTATCTGTCCGCCCATGAAAACGCAAACCCCCGTTCATATCGTCGGCGGCGGCCTGGCCGGATCCGAAGCCGCCTGGCAGATCGCCCGTCAGGGCGTGCCCGCCGTCATTCATGAAATGCGCCCGCAGCGCCCGACCGCCGCCCATGTCACCGATCGGCTGGCCGAGCTGGTGTGCTCCAATTCCTTCCGCTCCGACGATGCCGATCACAATGCCGTCGGCCTGCTGCATGAGGAAATGCGCCGCCTCGATTCCCTGATCATGGCTGCGGCCGATGCCAATCAGGTGCCAGCCGGCGGGGCGCTGGCCGTGGATCGCGAAGGGTTCTCCGCCTATGTGCAGGAGAAGCTGGAGCAATCGCCCCTGATCGAAATCCGCCGCGAGGAAATCACCGAACTGCCCGATGAGACCTGGCCCAGCGTGATTATCGCCACCGGGCCGCTGACCTCCCCGGCGCTGGCGCAGTCCATTCTCGAACTGACGGGCGAGGACCATCTGGCCTTTTTCGACGCCATTGCCCCGATCGTCTACAAGGACTCGGTCGATTTCGATATTGCCTGGTTCCAGTCCCGCTACGACAAGGTCGGCCCGGGCGGCGACGGCAAGGACTATATCAACTGCCCGATGGACCGCGATCAGTATTACGCCTTCATCGAAGCGCTGCTGAAAGCGGAGAAGACGGAATTCAAGGCATGGGAGGCCGACACCCCCTATTTCGAAGCCTGCCTGCCGATCGAGGTCATGGCCGAACGCGGGCCGGAAACCCTGCGCTACGGCCCGATGAAGCCGGTCGGGCTGACCAACCCGCATAATCCGGAGGTCAAGCCCTATGCGGTGGTGCAGCTTCGCCAGGACAACGCGCTGGGCACGCTTTACAACATGGTCGGTTTTCAGACCAAGCTGAAACATGGCGAACAGAAGCGCATATTCACCGCCATTCCCGGGCTGGAAAAGGCGCGCTTTGCCCGCCTGGGCGGCATTCACCGCAATACCTTTCTCAATTCTCCCCGTCTGCTCGATGAACAATGCCGCCTGAAGGCGCGGCCCTCGATCCGCTTCGCCGGGCAGGTCAGCGGGGTCGAAGGCTATGTGGAAAGCAGCGCGCTGGGCCTTCTGACCGGCCGTTTCGCCGCGGCCGAGGCCCGGGGAACCACCCTGCCGCCGCCGCCGGTGACCACGGCGCTCGGCGCCCTGCATAATCACATCACCGGCGGGGCCGATGCCGACAGTTTCCAGCCGATGAACGTCAATTTCGGGCTGATGCCGCCGCCGGAAGGCCGCTTCAGGGGCAAGGACAAATCCCGCCGCCGCAAGGAGGCGATCACCGCCCGCGCCCGGCAGGATTTCGGCCGCTGGCTCGACAGCCGGCAGGAAAACGAAACGACGGGGCACGATGGCTGAAGGCGCTACAGCCGCCTGATCGCGCCCCGCCACAGCAATGCCCATTGCAGGGCAAGGGGGCCGGCCCCGTCGCGGCCCCGTTGCAGGGCATGCAGATGAATACGGGCGCAAATGGCCGGCAACAGGGCGGGCCAGGCGTCCTTGTCCACTTTTTCCGACGGCAGGGAGGCAAAAATATCCGCGGCGCGGGCGGTAAATGCCTGCCGGATTTCCGCCAGTCCCCGGCCGCTCCGGATGAAATCCTCCCGTCCGGCGGATACTTCATGCCAATGGCGGCGCGGCAGCAGGCAGCGGCCCTGGCGGCGCTGATATTCAAGGGACCGCGCCAGCCCGGCATAGCCATAGGCAAGGCCCAGGGCTTCGGCTCTGGCCACTGTTTCGGGACGGGCGGCATCGAGAATTTTCAGCCCCGCCACCATCAGCGCCGATGAAGTCGCCCTGAGATAATCCTCCAGATCCTCCCAGCTTTCGGGTTCGTCGCCATAAAGATCGCCACGGCGTCCCTCGATCAGCACATCGAGACAATCGCTGCCATGGCCGGCCGCGGCCAGATCCTCCTTCAGCAGCGCCATGGCCGGATGCGTGGTTCCTTCGCCCCTGCCATGCAGCCCGTCCCGCCACCATTGCAGGCGCATTTCCCCCAGCAGGGGCTGGGTAACGGTTTCGCGGATGCGGGCGATTTCGGCGTTGAAGGCATACAGCGCCACCAGACGGCGCCGCGCAGCGGGCGGGGCGGCCAGCAGCGCCAGATAGCGGTCGCGGTCGTGCTTTCGCACCTCTTGGAGGCAGAAGGCCAGCGCATCGTTGCGGTATTGTTCGTCCATGGCGGTTTATTTATGGGCTTTTGCCCCCAGGGGAAAGAATAATCGCCCGATGACGTATTAAGCCCTTGCCATTTGGGGCCAGCGCGCAAATCTTTAGGGGGCGATTCAGGGAGGGCGGTCACATCAAATACGGGTTCTGCCCGGGCGAGGATCAAGCGCCCCTTCCCTGCGCGGCACGATGCCGCCTGAACGAGCAACAACAGACAAAGACGAAAGGTGTTGACCCATGGCTTTCCAACTTCCCGATCTTCCCTATTCCCAGGATGCCCTGGAGCCGCATATCTCGGCCAATACGCTGAGCTTTCACTACGGCAAGCACCACAACGCCTATGTGACCAATCTGAACAATCTGACCAAGGATTCCCCGCTGGCCGACAAATCCCTGGAGGATGTGATCGCGGAAACCGCCGGCGACCCGGCCAGGGCCGGCATTTTCAACAATGCCGCGCAGGTCTGGAACCACACCTTCTACTGGAACAGCATGTCGCCCAATGGCGGCGGGCGGCCCTCCGGCGATCTGGCGGCCAGGATCGACGCCGATCTCGGCGGCTTCGATAAATTCGCCGAAAGCTTCAAAACCGCCGCGGCAACCCAGTTCGGCAGCGGCTGGGCCTGGCTGGTTCTGAACGGCGGCAAGCTCGAAGTCGTGAAAACCGGCAATGCCGATACCCCGATCGCCCATGGCATGACGCCGCTTTTGACCATCGATGTGTGGGAACACGCCTATTATCTCGACTATCAGAACCGGCGCCCCGATTACATCGCCACCTTCCTGGAACATCTGGTCAACTGGGATTTCGCCGCCGCCAATCTGGCCGCGGCCGGCTGATTTCGCAAAAGCGCGGAAAGCGTCAACCCGGCGGGAGGGTCCCGCCGGGTTTTTTGTCGTTTTCGCGGTTGCTTTCAGACGCTGATCAGCGCCGCAGCCACGTCGCGGCGTTCGGAAAGCAGGAAATTATAGGTGCGGCAGGCCGCGCCCGTATCCATATGTTCGATCACCGTGCCGCCGGCACGCAGCGCCGTGCGGATCTCCCCGGGCACGAAATCCATGGACGGGCCGCATCCCAGCAGCAGAATCGCGGGCGCGGCCTCGGCGATGGGGGCGAGCGATTCCAACGTCAGCTCGGAAAAAGCGCCCACCCGCCAGGCCAGAACCCGCGTCGGGAACAGAAGCACCGATCCCTCGTATCGTTCCCCGGTGATGCGGAAACCGCCATCGCCATAGGCTTCTATGACTTTATGCCCTTCGGGAATGACCGGGGTGATGTCCATGGCTTCAGCCTTCGATCACGATGCCTTCGGCGTTGTTGTTTTCCTCGTCGTCCTCATCGCCGGTTTTGCGATCCAGCTTCAGCAGCAGCAGAATCGGCGCGGCGACAAAGATCGAGGAATAGGTACCGACAACGATACCCCAGATCATCGCCAGGGTGAAACCGCGAATGACCTCCCCGCCCAGGGCATAGAGCGCCACCAGGGCAAGCAAAGTCGTCAGCGAGGTCATGACCGTGCGCGAAAGGGTTTCGTTGATGCTGAGATTCAGCAACTCCGGCATCGGCATCTGCTTGTAGCGACGCAGGTTCTCACGGATACGGTCGTAGACCACCACCGTATCGTTGATCGAATAGCCGACAATCGTCAGCACCGCCGCCACGCTGGACAGATTGAATTCCAGCCGCAGGACCGAGAAGAAACCGATGGTCAGGATCACGTCGTGAACCAGAGCGAGAACGGCGCCGAGTCCGAACTGCAGCTCGAAGCGGAACCAGATATAGACCAGCATGGCCAGCACCGACAGGGCGATGGCAATGGCTGCTTCCATGACCAGCTCGCCGGAAACCTTGGGACCGACGAATTCGACCCGGCGGAAGCTGATATCGGGGAAGCCGTCCTTCAGCGCCGCCTTGGCTTTCTTTACCGCCACATTCTGCGCCTCGTCGCCGCCCTTCTGGCGTTCGATGCGGATCAACACATCGTTGGGGGAGCCGAATTCCTGCAAGGCCACCTCGCCAAGGCCGAGGCCGGACATGGCCGAACGCATCTTCGCCAGATCGGCCGGGCCTTTCGTCGCCACCTCGATCATGATGCCGCCGGCAAAATCGATGCCCTTGTTCAGCCCCTGGGTAAAAAACAGCCCGAGCGAGCCCAGCGCCAGAAAAGCGGACAGGGAAAAGGCAATGAAACGGGCCTTCATGAAGGGAATGTTGGTTCCCAGGGGAATCAGTCTTAAGCGGAACATGGCCCTACCCTATATCGCTAGTTTCTTCGGCCTGACGCGCCGCATCCAGATCACCATGACCAGACGCGTCAGCAGGATGGCCGTGAACATGGAACTGAGGATGCCGATCCCTAGTGTCACCGCGAAGCCCTTCACCGGGCCCGAGCCCATGGCGAACAGGATCAGCGCTGCAATGCCGGTGGTGACATTGGCATCGACAATGGTGGTGAAGGCGCGTTTGAAACCGGCCTCGACCGCGTTGAAGGGGGATTTATTGGCGCGGATCTCCTCCTTGATGCGTTCGAAGATCAGCACGTTGGCATCCACCGCCATGCCGATGGTCAGGACGATACCGGCAATGCCCGGCAGGGTCAGCGCCGCCTGCAGCAGGGACAGGGAACCGAAAATAAGGAACAGGTTCACCAACAGCGCCAGATTGGCCATCATGCCGAAAATACCGTAGGTCAGCACCATGAAGACCATCACCAGCACCACGGCGGTGATTGCGGCGATCTTGCCCGCAGCGACCGAATCCGCCCCCAGATCGGGACCGACCGTGCGCTCTTCAAGATATTTCAAAGGGGCCGGCAGGGCACCGGCACGCAGCAGAATGGCCAGATCGTTGGCCGTCTGGGCGGTGAAGCCGCCGGAAATGATGCCGGAACCGCCCAGGATCGGCTCGTTGATCCGCGGGGCGCTGATCACCGTGTTATCGAGAACGATGGCGAAGGGCCGGCCGACATTCTGCTGGGTGATCCTGGCGAATTTCTTCGCGCCGGTGGTATCGAAACGGAAGGAGACGACAGGCTGTCCCTGCTGGAAGGTCGGTTCGGCATCCACCAGATTTTCGCCTGAAACCTCTACCCGCTTGCGCACGATCCACGGACGGCCCTTTTCACCGTTTTCGCCGCGTTCATAGAGCAGTTCGGAACCGGGCGGTACCCGGCCGGAAAACGGATCGGCATTGGTATCGACCATGCGGAAGGCCAGCTTCGCCGTCTTGCCGATGACCCGTTTCAGACGGCCGGGATCCTCAAGCCCCGGAAGCTGCACCAGAATACGGTCGCGCCCCTGGCGCTGAATCGTCGGTTCCGACACACCGAAGGCATCGACGCGACGGCGAATGATCTCGATCGACTGATCGACGGCACGGGAAATACGCTCATTGACCGCGGCTTCGGTCAGACGAATGGTGATGGTGCCGTTATCGTCCATGGAAACGTCGATGTCGCGGCCACCCGAAGTGCGCTGGAGGGGGTTCGGCGGCAGGGTCACGGCCATGTTGCGCACGGCCTCGTAGGCTTTCTGCCGTTCCTCGGGGCGGGGAATCGTCACCTGTATGGTATCGTTGACGATTTTGGGCACGGTGCGCCGCTTGACCCCGGCTTCGCGCAGGACGGAACGCAGTTCGTCCGCCTTGTTTTCCAGCAGTTCCTTGATCAGGGCCTTGCTGTCGACTTCAAGCAGCAGGTGCGATCCGCCGCGCAGATCCAGACCCAGATTGACCTGGCTTTTGGGCAGCCAGTCCGGCAGCGCATCGAGGGTCTTCCTGTCCAGAAAATTCGGCAGGGTGAAAATCACCCCGGCGAGCGAGACAAGAATGACCAGCGCTGTCTTCCACTTCGGGAAATACAACATCGCCAGCGTGCCTTATTTCTTGAGTTTGCCGAACAGGCCACCCTTTTTTTCCTCGCCGCCGTCGTTGGCGGCGGCCGCGGGTTCCGGCTTGCTCAGTACATCGGCGATGGTCGATTTCATCACTTCGACGCGGACGCCATCGGCGATCTCCACTTCGACGCGGTCGTCCTTGACCTTGGAGATCTTGCCGACAATGCCTCCCGCGGTGACGATCTTGTCGCCGCGGCGCACCGCCTCGATCATGGCGCGATGTTCCTTCGCCCTTTTCTGCTGGGGCCGGATCAGCAGGAAGTAGAAAACCGCAAAAATCAGAACGAGAGGCAGAAATGCCGTTAAATCACCGCCGGGGCCGGCACCGCCGGCCGCCTGTGCAAATGCCGGTGAAATGAACATCGAAAAACTCCTGGCTACCTGGATGAAACAAGCGCGGACTATAGCCCCCATGTGGGGTGTTGGAAAGGTTTTGCAACGGAAAAACTTATCGCCCCTGCCTGTAGCCGCCCAACATGCGGGCACTGAACCGTCTTCAGCCGTTTTTTCTGTTTACCGGGCGGCGCGGCTTGGGCATTCTGCCCCGGCCGGGACAGATGCAAGGATGACAAGGATCATGGGCAGAAAAACCGAAATCCTCAAACGCATTGCCGATGCGCTGGAACGCATGGCACCCTCCGCCCCCCCGGAAATCGACCTCGATGCCGCCGATGCCTTTTCCTGGCAGGCAGAGAAAGGCTATCTGGCCCCCGTTGCCGCCGTCAGCCGTGTCGATATCTCCCTGTTGCGCGGCATCGGACGCACCCGCGATATCCTTCTTGACAATACCCGCCGTTTCGCCGCCGGGCTTCCGGCCAACAATGCCCTGCTGTGGGGGGCGCGGGGCATGGGCAAGAGCTCGCTGGTCAAGGCCGTGCATGCCGCCGTCAACCGCGATGGCGACAGCCGCCTGGCCCTGATCGAAATCCATCGCGAGGACATCCCCACCCTGCCCCGGCTGCTCTCGCTGCTGCGCGAACACGAACAACGGCGCTTCATCCTGTTCTGCGACGACCTGTCCTTCGATGGCGATGACGTCTCCTACAAATCGCTGAAGGCGGTGCTGGATGGGGGCATCGAGGGCCGCCCGGCCAATGTGATCTTTTATGCCACATCGAACCGCCGCCACCTGATGCCCCGCGACATGATGGAAAACGAACGCTCCACCGCCATCAACCCGGCCGAAGTGGTCGAGGAAAAGGTCTCCCTTTCCGACCGCTTCGGCTTGTGGCTCGGCTTTCACAATTGCTCGCA
>JALXAG010000076.1 GCA_026992315.1 Sneathiellales bacterium
TTCTCCGGTAACGATATCGCGGCAATTGCGCAGTTTTTCAGGCATGAAGTCCCGCAGCGCCCGGCGCAGATCCTCATCCATCAGCTCCAGCGCATCGAGAATGGCGATAACCGCCGCATTGGCCGCCCGCGCCGCCCCGTCGCGCGCCTTCAGCACCAGACCCAGGCGCCGTTCGGGAACGGCGAGGGTATAGACCCCTTCCGCCCCGGTCTTGGCCAGAATGCGCCCGCGCGAGGCTTCAACAATTGCCGTGCACAGCCGGTTGCTGCCGGCAATCATGAAGGGTTCGGCAGCCATCGCCGCGGCCAGGCGGGCGCAGGCACCGGCCAAGGGCGCCTCCAGCCCCGGGGCGCTGCCATCGCCGGCGGCGGCGGCGAAACGGGCGAAGGCCAGGGCGATGTTCTTCATCGGCAGCACCGGATTGGGGGCCGAACAACCGTCCACCCCGTAAGGGGCGTTCAGCAGATCGATATCGGCGATGGCGGAAATGGCTGCGAAAATCTCCTGCTGAACCGGATGGCCGAAAGCGACATAGCCACGATGATCCCAGCCCTTGTGCCGGGCCAGGGTCAGCATGCCGGCATGTTTGCCGGAACAGTTGTTGAAGGCATTGTCGGGATCCCCGCCCGCCGCCGCCAGCGCCCGCGCCATGGCCGGGTCGCGCGGCCAGTGCGCCCCGCATTCCAGATCCGCCACCGTCAGGCCGATACGGGAAAGCCAGCGGCGCACCGTATCCACATGAACCGGCTCGCTGCTGTGGCTGGCGCAGGCAAGGGCGAGATGCCTGTCCTCCAGCCCGAAGGCTTCGGCCGCACCGGAGGCCACCAAAGGCAGCGCCTGCAGGCATTTGATCGCCGAACGGGGAAAAATCGTCCGCTCCGTATCGCCCCAGCGGGCCAGAAGCGTCCCATCGGCATCGACGGCCACAGCATCCACCAGATGGCAGCTTTCCACCGTCTGGTTACGGGTTGCCTCGATGATCAGCGGCGTCTCGTGACCGGCCGCAGCCTTGTTCGCAATTGTCATTTGCCCCGTCTCGTGTTTATTGTCGCCCGGTTCGGTTCGGAAGCCTGAAAAGAGAAAATAGGCATGCGTGGATATTTCGGCATCGGTGTAGAAGGTTTAAGCAAACCCGGCAATGCGGGCAACCTGTTTCGCACGGCCCATGCCTTCGGGGCCAGCTTCGTCTTTACCCTGGCCGCCACCTATTCGGTGCGCCGGGCCCGTTCCGACACTTCGGTCGCGCCGCGCTCCATCCCCTGGTACGATTACGAAGGGGTGGAGGATTTCAGCCTGCCCAAGGGCTGCCGCCTCGTCGGCGTCGAACTGCTGGACGAGGCCGTCGATCTGCCGCGCTTCTGCCATCCGCTGAATGCGGCCTATATTCTGGGTCCGGAACGATCTTCCCTTTCAGCGGAAATCACGGCCCGCTGCGATCATATCATCCGCATTCCGACGCGGTTTTGCCTCAACGTCGCCACGGCAGGGGCGGTGATCATGTACGATCGCCTGATCGCGCTCGGCAAATTCGGGGAACGGGCAACGAGCGTGATGAACAAAGAGCTTCCCCCCCGCCCCGAACATGTGCATGGCGGACCGAAGATCCGCAGGAAACGCTGACCCGATCCCTGACCTGATCGCGGCCCCGCACTGCCGGTCATTCCGCAGCCCCGTCAATTGATGCAAGCTCTTCCAGCAGCGCCTCCTTCATGGCGAAGGGCAGGGCGTTCCAGTGCACATCCATGATCGCACCCTGCAGGGCATAAAGCATCACCCGGCTGACCCGCCGGGGCGCAGCCGCCTTCAGCCGCCGGTATACGGCAACGGCACCCGCCCGGCGCAGGGCGCCGAGATCCTCATAGCCGGCCGCGCGCAGCAAAGCCGCCGATTTGGGGCCGAGGTTGCGCAAGGCCTCCACCGGCAGCGATGACGGGCGCGGATCCTCCGCCATGGTTCTGCCGTCGTTCTTATCCGTTGCTCTTTTCATCGTGGTACCCGTCGTGAAAGGCCGCCATTTCCTTGCGCAGGCGATTCAGTG
>JALXAG010000077.1 GCA_026992315.1 Sneathiellales bacterium
CGGCATCGCCATCGCGGCGCACATCTTCCTGCATGATGACCGTATCGCAGCCATCGGGCATCAGCGCGCCGGTAAAAATCCGCACCGCACCACCCGGGCGCCATTCCCCTTCCGGCGGGCGCCCGGCAGCGGCCAGCCCGGTCACCGTCAGGCGGGTATCGGCATCGGCACGCAGATCGGCATGGCGCAGGGCATAGCCATCGACAGCGGCATTGTCATGCGGCGGCAGCCTGAGGGAAGAGCGAATATCCGCCGCCAGCACCCGCCCCGCGGCCGCATTCAGGGGCACCCGCTCCACGTCCTGCAGCGGTGCGATGCGTTCGCTCAGAATGGCCAGGGCATCCGCCGTCAGCATCATGTCGCCGCCATGGGCGAAACAATCGTCACTTATCTGGCTCATGACACCTCCCGATCCGCTTGTACGGCAAGCCCGGTATAATCGAGGATGAAACCGGCGATGCCGGCGATATCGTTCAGGTCCAGCACCGGCAGGGAAACGCCGAGCCCGCCGGCATCGCCATCGCTGGCAACGGCAACCACGGAGGCATCGTCCCGGCAGATCAGCGGCTTGCCCAAAGCCGTGCGGTGAATCTCTATCTTGGGGTGATGGGTTTTCTTGAACCCTTCGACCAGCACCAGATCGACGGGCGACAGGCGACCCAGCAAATCGTCCAGTTCCGGCTCCGGCTCATCACGCAGTTCGTGCATCAGCGCCCAGCGCTTGTGCGAACCGATCAGCACTTCGCGGGCACCGGCCTCGCGATGGCGGTAGGAATCCTTGCCCGGACGATCGACATCGAAGGCATGATGGGCATGCTTGATCGTCGACACGCTGAAACCGCGCCCGATCAGTTCCGGCAGAAGCTGAACCATCAGGGTGGTCTTGCCGCTGCCGCTCCAGCCGGCAAGACCCATGACCCGCTGTCGCGCCCTTTCCTGCGGCATCACGCTTTCTCCGTTCCGTCGTCGACCATATGGCGAAGCCCGGCCCGCAGGTAATCGTAACCGGTCACCAGCGTCAGCAATGCTGCCGCCCAGATCAGAAAGATCCCGACCTGCAGCGGATGCAGCACATGCCAGCCCGCATCGCCGACCATCAGGAAGCCGAGGGCGAATATCTGCACCGTGGTCTTCCATTTCGCCAATGTCGATACCGGCACGCTGACACGGAGTTCCGCGAGAAATTCACGCAGCCCCGAAACCAGAATCTCGCGGGCGAGAATGATCAGGGCCGGGATCAGCGTCCAGTCCTGCACGCGATCGATCGCCACCAGCATGACAATGGTCACCGCCACCAGAAGCTTGTCGGCTATGGGATCGAGAAACCGCCCCAGCTTCGAGCTGCTGCCGTAGCGCCGGGCCAGAAAGCCGTCGAGATAATCGGTAACCCCGGCGGTAACGAATACGGTGAAGGAAACCCAGTTCGACCATTCGCCGGGCAGGTAGAATGCCGCCGCCAGCAGCGGAATCAGCAGGATGCGGGAAAGTGTCAGGAGATTGGGCAGGTTTCTGATCATCCGGGCCACGGGAAAAAAGACGCTGAAGGCATTATCGCGCCCCTTTATAACCCCTAACCCTCCCCTTGGAAATGATCGTAGATCGATTGTGCCAGACGGCGGCTGATTCCGGGCACCCTGGCCAGATCGGAAACCCCGGCACGCGCCACCGCCCGGGCCGAACCGAAGGCGCCGAGCAGGGCTTTCTTGCGCCCGGCACCGATGCCGGGAATCTCATCCAGCGCATTGCGGCCCATGGCCTGGCGGCGCTTGGCGCGCTGGGCGCCGATGGCAAAGCGGTGGGCCTCGTCACGCAGGCGCTGAATGAAATAGAGCAGCGGATCGCGCGGCGGCAGCATGAACGGTTCGCGCCCGGGCAGAAAGATCTGTTCGCGCCCAGCATTGCGTTCGGGGCCCTTGGCGACGGAAGCCAGCGCCACATGACCGATGCCCAGTTCGGCCAGCACCTCGCCGGCGGCGGCAAGCTGACCGGCACCGCCATCGAGCAGCACCAGATCGGGCCAGTGCCCGGCAATACGCGATCCTTCGCCCCTGCGTTCCGGATCCTCCCGGGCCAGGCGGGTGAAGCGACGGCGCATCACTTCGCGCATCATTGCGTAATCGTCGCCCGGTACCGTTCCGGCATCGCGGATGGTGAATTTGCGATAGGCGCTCTTCTCGAACCCTTCCGGCCCGGCGACGATCATCGCCCCGATCTGCCCGGTGCCGCCGAGATGGCTGTTGTCGTAAACCTCGATACGCTTGGGGGCTGCCTCCATTCCCAGCAGTGCCCCCAGTTTTTCCAGAAGCTCCCGCTGGGTGGCCATCTGGCTTTGACGGCGCTGCAGGGCCCGCGCGGCATTTTCGGCGGCATGATCGACCGCCTCGCGCCGCGCACCGCGCCGGGGGCGGACGATCCGGATCCGGCGGCCGTATTTCTGCGACAACGCCTCGGCGATCAGCGCCATCTGCTCCGGCTCGTGACTGACGAGAATATGCCCGGGCGCCGGGCGGCTGTCATAGAATTGTCCGATAAAGGCGGCCAGTATCTTTTCCGGGCTGTCCTCCCGGCCCGGCACCGGATAATAGGCGCGGTTGCCGAAATTCTGTCCGCCGCGGAAGAAAAACACCTGTACGCAGGCCTGCCCGCCATCGGCGGCAACGGCGAAAACATCCGCATCGGGCATAGCGGCCAGATTGATGCCCTGATGGGCCTGAATCTGCGCCATGGCCTGAATCCGGTCGCGATAGACGGCCGCCGCCTCGAAATCCAGCCGCGCCGCGGCCTCTTCCATGCGCTGGCGCAGCCTTTCCTGCAACTGCCGGCTCTTGCCGCTGAGAAAATCGCGGATTTCGGCTACCAGGCCGGCATATTCCCCCGCGCCGATACGGCCAACACAGGGACCGGCGCAACGCTTGATCTGATATTGCAGGCAGGGACGGCTGCGGGAGGAAAACTCCGCATCGCTACAGGTGCGAAGCGGAAAGACCCGCTGCAGCCAGGACAGGGTTTCATTGACCGCCGAAGCAGAGGCGAAAGGGCCGAAATATTCCCCCGCAACCCGCCGGGCGCCGCGATGTTTCATGATCCGGGGAAATTCGTGATCCCCGGTGATCAGAATGTGGGGGAAGGACTTGTCATCGCGCAGAACAATATTGAAACGCGGTTTCAGCCGCTTGATCAGATTGGCTTCCAGCAGCAGGGCTTCCGCCTCTGTATGCGTGGTGACGAATTCCATGCGCCGGGTCTGCTGGATCATGCGCAGAATGCGCCGGCTCTGCCCCGTCAGCTTGGCATAGGAGGCAACGCGCCGGCGCAGATTGCGCGCCTTGCCGACATAAAGAAGCTGATCGTCGTCACCGATCATGCGGTAAACGCCGGGCCCCGGCGGCAACAGCTTCACCTGGGCCCTGATGACCTCAACCCCCTTCAGGGATGGCGTATCCTGACTTTGTCCTTCTGCATTCATCTATTCATCAAGCGCTTCAATACTGTCCGGATTTTGGCGAATCGTCTGCGAATCTTCTGCTTCGCACAAGCTGTAATAAAGCCGTCATATATCCACGAAAGCTGTGGATAAGTTTGTGCATAAGGATGGGACGCATGCCCCGATATGGCAGGAAACCTAGCCTCCGACCAAATTGCCCAATTTTTGGGCAATAAAGTTAAGATATTGTTTTATATAAACAATTTCCTTGTCAATAGGGTGAACCCCACAGAAAAAAAGATTTTTTGCCCCTCCGCGGGAAGCCTGGCAAGGCCACTTAGCGCCTGTGCAAAAACCAGCTTTTGAAAGATGGCGCAAAAGCCCATGATTCAAAAGGATTTAATCATTTCCTATTACCCAGCGCCCGCCATCCGCCGCCATCGCCCGGATAATTTTATTCAAAACGCGGCGATATTTTCGGATCCCACGGCAGATGCTGCCCGCCATCGAGGGCGATCATCTGCCCGGTCATCGAGGGGGTCCGCAGAATGAAATCGATCGCGGCGCAGATTTCCTCCAGCGTCGCCCCGTTTTCCAGCGGCAGGGCCTGGCATTGCCTGGCGAATTGTTCCTCGGTTTGCCGCTTGCTGGGCAGGACGGGACCCGGACCGATTCCGTTGACGCGGATGCGCGGCGCAAATGCCATGGCCAGGGTCTGCGTCAGGGTCAGAAGCCCGGCCTTGCTGACGGTATAGGACGTGAAATACGGGGTCGGCCGCCAGACCCGCTGGTCGATGATATTGATGATATTGCCCCGTCCGCCGGGCGGCAGGCGATGGACCATTGCCTGAGACAGAAAGAAAGGCGCACGCAGATTGACATTCAGATGAGCATCCCAGGATTCGATGGTCGTATCCTCGGCCTTCTCGAATTCGAACAGCGAGGCATTATTGACCAGAAGCTCTATCGCCCCCAGCCGTTCGCTGACTTCGTTCACCATCGGCGTCAGCCGCTCCGCTTCAGCCAGATCGGCGACGAAGACGGCGGCATCGCCGCCATGGTGGCGAATCTCGTCGCGCAGCGTCTGCGCCTCTTCCGAGGACCGGCGGCAGTGGATCGCCACCCGCCAGCCATTCCGCCCCAGATGCAGGGCAATGGCCCGGCCGATCCGCCGCGCCGCGCCGGTCACCAGAGCCACCGGCATCCCGCTTTCCTTCGTCATCCGTTCATTCCTGCTGCAACAGCGGATAAGCCGCTGAACTGCGCATAAACATACAAACCATAAGCGGAAAGATAGAGCAGCCCGGCAATACGGCCAATACGCACATGCAGAAAGGCAAAGGGCAGCAGGGCCAGCAGGGTACCTGCCAGCACCCAGAGATCGAAGGAGAGGAATTTTTCGGTCACCGGAATGGCGCTCACCTGCACCGTGATGCCCAGAATCCCCAGAATGTTGAAAATGTTGCTGCCCAGAACATTGCCGATGGCCACATCCGAATGCCTGCGAAAAGCAGCAACCGCCGAGGTGGCGAGTTCGGGCAGGGAAGTCCCCAGCGCCACCAGGGTCAGGCCGATCACGGCTTCCGAAACCCCGAAGGAACGGGCGATGCCGGCAGCCCCTTCGACCAGAAAATCGGAACCGGCGATCAGGGCGATCAGACCGGCCAGCACGAACAGCGCCGCCACCGGCAGACTCTGCGGTGCATCCTGTTCGATTTCCTCGGCCATATGGGCGGCGGTGTCGTCAATGCCGCGGCGCGCCGAAATATAGGATCGCCCCAGATAGGCAGCCAGAAAAACCAGCAGAATCACACCGTGCCACCAGCGGATCTCGCCCAAAGAGGCCAGGGCAATGAACAGCAGCGTCGCCACCGCCATCACCGCCCCGTCGCGCAGCATGACCCTGCGGTCGCAGGCTATCGGAAAGATCAGGGCCGGCAGCCCCAGCACCAGCAGCACATTGGCGATATTGCTGCCGACCACATTGCCGAGCGCCAGTTCGCTCAGCCCCGAACGGGCCGCTTCCAGACAGACGACCAGCTCCGGCGCCGAGGTGCCGAAGGCAACGACGGTCAACCCGATCAGGGCCTTGGATACGCCGAGCCGTTCGGCCAGCGTTACCGCACCGCGCACCAGCGCCTCGCCCCCCAGGACGAGAATAACAAGTCCCGCAACCACCTGCAGATACATCATCGGGGCTTTTTCACCATTAGAATTGCGCGCCGTACGCGCCCCTCTCATTCATAACCGCCCCCGTCCGGTCTTCACACGACGACCTGCATACCGCGCAGAACGATCGCGACTATGCAGACATAATCATCCCCGGCACCGCCGGCAAGCGGCACCGGGGCAAAAAGATCGCGAAGAATAGCCCATGCGGGCGAACGGCACCAGCCGTTCAGACGGGGTAGCCCATACGCAGCCCGCCCCAATGGCGCCCCTTGACGGTAATGGGGGCGGAAAGATCCTTCATCAGCACGAAATTCCCCCCGCCCATGTCCCGGCGGTAGGTCTGCAGCAGAAAGGGTTTCGTATTGCGCCCTGCCGCCAGCCCGGTACGGTCGTCGAAAATGCGCCGGTTGCGGCAATGGGCGGCATTCCACACCGGATCGTCCCCCTGCGGCTGAGAGAATTTCCTGTTATGCGTCGCCAGATAACCGTTGCGGTCAATCGCCGCGCAAAAGGTCACGTTCAGCCCGCACTCCATCGCCGCTTCCTGAATGGGCGGCAGCACCCGGTCGGTGAATTCGGTGAAACGGGCCATCATCTGCTGCGGATTGGTCCCCGGGATCGGCTGATAATCCTCGTCGAACAGATCGTCCATGGAAATTTCCCCCGCATCGACGGCCTGTTCGAAAACAGCGGAAATCTTCGCCGCATCCTCGCGCACCCTCTTGATATAGGGGGTGTCGACAGTCTCGATGCCGCTTTCGGCGATCGCTTCCATGAAGGTTTCGCTCAGATCGAGCAGATTATTGGTCCGGGCCCCGACCATTTTCAGATTTTCGTTCGATTGCTCGACGCTTTCGTCGATATCCTTCACCTCGTCCATGACCAGATTGCAGCGATCGATATTGGATGCGGCCGCCTCGACGATGCGCCCCATGCTCTGGCCGATGCTCTCAACCCCGCCGGAGGCCCCTTCGATCGCCTGGCCGATGGCGTCGGCACCCGTGCTGGCGGCATTGGCATGCCGGGATGTCTGGGCCGTTTCCTCGCGCAAGGCCTCAAGATGGCCTGTCAGTTTACGGATGGTTTCATTGATCTCGCTGGTGGCGCGGCCGGTTTCGCCGGCAAGCTGCTTTACTTCCCCGGCCACCACGGCGAACCCCTTGCCGGCCTCGCCCGCACGGGCGGCTTCGATGGTGGCGTTCAATGCCAGCAGATTGGTCTGGTTGGCAATGGCATCGATGGATGCCGTCACCTGCGCCACCTGGCCGAGCGCCTCGTGCACTTCGCCCAGCCGTGCTTCGATCCGCTCCACCCCCTCGACCAGGCGCCGGATATCGGTGAGCGACGCGGACACGGCTTGGGATGAAGACTGCATCGCTTCGCGCGCGGAGGATGCGACACTGTTGGCCTCCTCCGCCGCATCAT
>JALXAG010000078.1 GCA_026992315.1 Sneathiellales bacterium
CGTCATAGGCACGGGCAACGTCAAAGGGCATGCAGTGATCGTAGATCACCCATTCGCCATATTTCGGATCCATGCGCTCGCGCGCCATCTTGTAACAGGCCTTCAGGTCCATGCCCTTGGCGCGGGCCTCCTTGGCACAGTCGAACAGGTCGGTCAGAAACTCCTGGGTTCCCGCCATCGCCTTTTCGCACAGTTCCGGGGTTTCGAGAGCATCGCCGCGACCGGGAACCAGCTTGTTCGGCTTCAGATCGCGCAATGCCTGCAGGGTTGCCGGCCAGTCCGTCAGATGGGCATCGCCCGTATAGGGCGTGGCCCCGTATTCGACCAGATCGCCGGCATAAAGGATCCTTTCCTCCGGCAGCCAGGCGATGGTATCGCCCTGGGTATGGCCCTTGCCGGGATTCCATATTTCAACCTTGCGGTTGCCCAGATCGACGGTGATCTTGCCATCGAACACAATGCTGGGCCAGGTCAGGCCGGGAATGGTTTCATGGCCCTGAAACAGACGGGGAAAACGGCCGAATTCGGAATCCCAATCCTGCTGACCGCGCTCGACAATCATCTCATAGGTCAGGCGGCTGGCGATGATGTTCTCCGGCTCATAGGCCGCGGCGCCCAGCACGCGCACGGCATGATAATGGCTGAGCAACACGAATTTGACCGGCTTGTCGGTTATTTCGCGGATGCGGCGCATCACATCCTGCGCCATATGCGGCGTCGCCTGGGTGTCGATCACCATTACCCCGTTATCGCCGATGATGATTCCGGTATTGGGATCGCCCTCCGCCGTATAGGCATAGGCCCCCTCGCCCAGCTTGGCGAAGGTAACGGTCTTCTCCCCAAGATCGCCGGTGGATGCGAATGTCTTGGTCATATGTTTGCCTCCTCGTCCTTACGATGGCCGGATAATAGTTACACATGAAACCATAATCAAGCGCATATCGGACAACCGGTAGACAGCCGGCTCACAAGATATAATAAAAATGTATTATTATTGAATTGACCGCAATATTACTTATTAGTTACAAAACAACTGCAGCATTTTAAATTACGTTAACCGTTTTTTTACGTGTTTAGTTATATTTATACAGCTAATAATTACGCAAATAATCTTGCGAGGATCAGAAAATTCGCCCATATTTTCTTGAGAGGCAGCCATGCAGGATCGACCGGAAACACAAGACCACTTGTCTATTCAAGAACGTCTGAACTTCATCGGTATCGACGACACAGTCAAAGAGAAACTGCAGGAACTGCAGCCCGACCTGGCAGACAAACTCCCGGAAATCCTGCATAATTTCTACGAGCATATCGTATCCTTTCCCGCGCTTGCCGAACTCTTCAGGGATGAAAGTCATATCGAGATGGCCAAGGGGGCCCAGAATGCCCATTGGAACAGTATCCTCACCGGCGAATACGGCCCGGAATATCTGAACGGCATCCAACGCATCGGTCTGGCGCATCACAAGCTCAACCTCGAACCCCGCTGGTATGTCGGCGGATATGCCATCATTTTCCAGGGGCTGATCGATGCGGTCCTGTCCCGCGCGGATATCGGTGACGAGACACGCCGTGAACTTTCCTCCTCTATCCGCGCGCTGGCACTGGCGACCATGCTGGATATGGAACTTGCCATTTCCGTCTACATCGATGAAGGGAAGAAAGAGCGCACCCGCATGCGCGAAACCCTGGCCAGCGAATTCAGGGAAAACGTCACCGGTACCATTGAGATGCTCAATGTCAGTGTCGGCGATATCAGCAAGGTTGCGGCGGACATCCGGGCAGCCATGGAGCAAGGCTGCAAGAACTGCGAGGAAGTCGCCGATGCGGCAAGCTCGGCCTCCGGCAGTGTCAGTGCCATTGCCGCCGCCGTCGAGGAAATGAGCCAATCGGTCAAGGAGATCAATCACAGCAGCAACAATACGGACAATCTGGTCAAGGAAAGCCTGGACAGGGTCCGGAACGCGGACCAGACCATTGCCAGCCTGAGCGAGGCAGCGGATAAGATCGGCGATTTCGTTTCGATGATCGGCGACATCGCCAGCCAGACCAATCTTCTGGCCCTGAACGCCACCATCGAGGCGGCACGGGCCGGCGAAGCCGGCAAGGGTTTTGCCGTTGTCGCCAGCGAAGTAAAGCAACTGGCAACCCAATCGGCCAGGGCGACCGAGGACATCACCCGCCAGATCGCTGAAATTCAGGAAAAAACCAAACATGCCGTCGATGCGATTGCCTCGATCAAAACGACGATCGCCTCGATCAATGAAACCAGTGCCGCCGTGGCCGCAGCGACAGAGGAACAAACGGCGGTCACCAATGAAATCGCCCGCAATGCCGAATTGGCCTCCTCGCAGACCCATGAAGTTTCAGGCCAGGTCGGCCGCATTCTGGAAGCCTCGCAGAATGTCAGCGAACGCAGCGAATTCCTGGATCGCACGGCCCGGGATCTGGAAGAACGCAATCAGCAGATGCGCGAAGCCACGGAATACTTCCTGCAACGGATGCAGACGGGCTAACCCTGTGTAACAGAGCCGAAACGCGATATTTGTCATCGCCTGACAGATGCGATAAGCAGGATCCGTCATCTTCTGAACGGATCCTGCCATGCCTTGCGATCATTACGCCAGCCCCATCACCCCGCGATTGCTGCTGAACACCGGGCGTTTGCGGAAAAACCTGCAGCGCATGCGCAAGCTGGCGGCCAAGGCCGGCGTGGTTCTGCGCCCGCATATCAAAACCGCCAAATCCGTTGAAATCGCCCGCATGGCCACGGGCGAAGACGGCCCGCTGACCGTTTCCACACTGGCGGAAATCGCGTATTTTCGCAGGGCCGGTTTTCGCGATTTCACCTATGCCGTCGGCATCACGGCGGAAAAGCTCGACCGGCTCATTCCCCTGCTGGATGACGACATCCGCATTGCCATTCTTCTCGATCGCCCCGACACGGCGCGGATGGCCGCGGCGCGCATGCAGGACGTGGCGGGAAATATCGATGTTCTGATCGAAATCGATTGCGGCGGCCATCGCGGCGGGCTGGATCCGCAAGACCCGGCGCTGATCGAAACCGCCCGTATCGTCGCTGCAAGCGCAAAGCTGAACCTGCGCGGCGTGCTGACCCACGCCGGCCAGGCCTATGGCGCAGCGGACAGGGCGGCGTTAAAGGCAATCGCGGCGCAGGAACGCCAAAGCGCCGTTCAGGCCGCGGAGCTGTTGCGCCGGAACGGTTTGCCCTGCCCCGTTGTCAGCATCGGTTCGACGCCCAGTGTGCTGGCGGCAGAAAATTTCGACGGCATCAGCGAGATCCGCCCCGGCGTCTATATGTTCATGGATCTGAAACAGGCATCGCTTGGCGTCTGCAGCCGGGACGATATCGCCATTTCCGTTGCCGCCCGTGTCATCGGACACAACCGTCAAAACGGCCTGTATCTTGTCGATGCCGGGGCGCTGGCCCTGTCACAGGACAGCTCGCTGGCCGGCTACGGCAGCCTGGCCCCGCCACATCGCGGGCGGATCGCGGCCGTCCATCAGGAACACGGCTTTCTCGAACTCGAAGCCGGCTCTGCCCCGCTCTCCGTGGGCGATATGGTCCGCATCCTGCCCAACCATGCCTGCATGACCGCCGCCTGCCACGACCGTTATCATCTGCTCGAAGACGGCAGGGAAAGCGGCGAAACCTGGGGGCGATGCCGCGGATGGTGAGGCCATATCGCCCCGATAATCCACCGTTCAATCTGGCCCGTCACGTTCTGACGGCCGCCGCCGCCGATGCGGAAAAAACGGCGCTGATCATCGATCATGGGCAGGAGCGGGCCGAGATCTGGAGCTATGGCGATCTTCAGGCAGCCGTGCTGCGCCTTGCCGGTTTTTTCGAAGACTTTTCCCTGCCCGCGGGCAGCCGGGTTCTGATCCGTCTCGGCAATGAAAGCGGTTTTGTCATTGCCTATCTTGCCGCCATCGCCGCCGGGCTGGTCGCGATTCCCAGTTCCGCGGCCCTGACGGCAGCGGAGGCAGAGCATATCGCCCATGATGCCGATATCGCCCTGTGTCTGACCCGCCCGGGCATCGCCAGCCCCGCCAGCCTGCCCAGCGGCGCCCGCAGCATATCCTTCGATGCGCTCACATCCGCAATGAAGCGGCATCATCCGGGCGGCCATGCCACCACCAGGGCCGAGGATCCGGCCTATATTCTCTATACTTCCGGCACTTCGGGCCGGCCGAAGGGCGTCATTCATGCGCAGCGCGCCATCCTGGGCCGCCGGCCGATGTACCGGGGCTGGCTCGGCCTTGGCCCGGGGGACCGGATGCTGCATGCGGGGGCGTTCAACTGGTCCTACACGCTCGGCGTCGGGCTGCTTGATCCCTGGTGCCAAGGCGCCACGGCCATCATCTATACGGGGCCGAAATCGAAAACCGTATGGACATCCCTGATCCGGAAGCACAAGGCCACCCTGTTTGCCGCCGTGCCCGGCCTCTACCGGCAGTGGCTGAAATACGACGATTTTTCCGGCGATGACATTCCCAGCCTGCGCCACGGGCTGACGGCGGGTGAAAAACTGTCTCCGGCCCTGCTGGAGCTTTGGCGGCAAAGAACGGACAGGCCGCTTTATGAAGCCCTCGGCATGACGGAAATATCCACCTATATCTCCTCCGGCCCCGAATGCCCCATCCGTCCGGGATCTCCCGGCCGCCCGCAGCCGGGGCGCAGGGTCGCCATCCTGTCCGAAACGCCGCCGCACGCCCCCCTGCCGCCCGGAAAACGGGGGCTGCTGGCCGTTCACCGCAGCGACCCGGGGCTGATGCTGGGGTACTGGCGACGGCCGGAAGAAGAAGCGGAGGTCTTTTTCGGCGATTATTTCGCCGGAGGCGATATCGCCCATATGGATGAAGACGGCTATGTTCATTTCCATGGCCGCGCCAGCGAAATCATGAACAGCTTCGGCTATCGCGTCGCCCCGCAGGAAGTGGAAGAAGCGCTGCTGCATCACCCTGCCGTGCAGGAGGTTGCCGTCGCCGAATGCGCCATCGATGAGGAAAAATCCGTCATCGCCGCCTTCGTGGTGGTCAGGGACGGCTCGTCACCGCCGAAGGCGCAGGATCTGATCGCTTTCAGCGCCAGCCGCCTTGCCGATTACAAACGGCCGCGGGAAATCCGTTTCGTCGATGCCCTGCCCCGCAGCGCCAACGGCAAGATTCTGCGCCGCCGCCTGACCCTGCGGAGGAAAACCCCGTAACCGGGGCGCGAGGCAACCTATTTTGGCGCCTCGCATATTTCCTGGATCATCGGCGGCGGGATCGGCAATTTCCTTGGGGCGGAACTGTCCAGCCGCAACGAATTCACCGCCCTGTGGTGGCTGCTTGCCGTGGTGGCCGGGGCAGGGGTCACAGGTACCCTCTGGTACCGGCGCCGTTTCATTAGCGCCCATCGGCCGGAAAGGGAGGATACCCCCCTCAGGTGACGTTCAGCCCATCATCGGCGGCGATGACGGCACCGTTGATGAAGTCGCTCTGCCCGCCGGCCAGCAGCAGCAGCAGGCCGTCCAGATCCTCGGGCTTGCCGACGCGGCGGCGCGGCAGCATGGCGATCAGTTTCTTGCCGCCTTCCGTCGCCCAGTAATCGGCATTGATTTCCGTCTCGATATAGCCGGGACAGATGGCGTTGACATTGATGTTGTAACGGCCCAGTTCCAGTGCCATCGCCTTGGTCATCTGAACCACGGCCGCCTTGGACATGCAATAGACCGACAGCTTGCCGATCACCCTGAGCCCGGCAACGGAAGCGATATTGACGATCCGCCCGCCATTGCCATGACGGACCATGCGCCGGGCCGCCTCCTGGGCGACGAAAAAGGCCCCCTTGGCATTGGTGTCCATGATGAAGTCGTAGTCGTCCTCGGTCACGTCCAGCACGGCTTTCATGACGCTGACACCGGAATTGTTGACCAGAATATCCAAAGCGCCGAGTTCCGTCTCCGCCGCTTCGAAGGCGGCAGCGATGGAAGCCTGATCGGTCACATCCATTTGCAAGGGAATGGCGCGGCCATCGAAGGCCGCGATTTCCTCTGCCAGAGCCTCGAGCCTGTCGGTCCGCCGGGCGCACAGGGCCACCTTGGCCCCTGCCCGCGCCAGTGTCAGCGCAAACTGACGTCCCAGACCGGACGATGCCCCGGTTACCAATGCCGTTTTGCCGTCGAGCTGATGCATGCTCTTCCCCTGTCGATATTCTTCCATCCCCGCGATGGCGGCATTGTCCCGTCAAACATGATTGTCCGCAACAAATTATATCGGCAATGGCAAATTGCCGCACACAAGCGCATACAGGACAAAACCCGCCATGCACGAAGAACGCCAATTCTTGCCTGAAGAGGATAGAAATTAAAGAAATCCGGCGCCGGACCTTGAATAGCCCCCTAATGCCGCCTGATCTCGGTAAAAGACACAAGATTGCCATCGGCCCCGGTCCGCGGTAGCGGCAGCACCTCTGCCCCGGTACCGAGGAACACCTGCCCGACCAGCACGGCATCGACATTGTGCCCGTCGCTTGCCAGCGGCAGCATCAGGCGTTTGGTGCGCATGGCCCTGCCCCGGTCCCAGCGGAAAACGCTTTCAGAGAACAGCGGCCGCGCCTTGTTCGCGGTCTGAACGAACAGGCTGTGGATATAGTCGTAATATTCCCCACTCATGATTTCATGCAGATGCATGTTGCGGAAATCACGTCCCCAATGCTCAACCATTTCAGAACCGACAAGGCGAAAACGCACATCCTGGCGGGCAGCGTCGTAATCGGCCAGAATAAGATATTTCAGCAGTTTGGGAATTTCTATCGGATCGATATCCGAGCGCGCCGGCAGCCTTCCGTTTTTCTTGCTCTGCCAGTAGGCAAGAAGGTCCTGCAACCGCTCATCATCTATTTTTTCGCTCAGATCGTTCATGTCCTGCGCTAAAATCTTCCGCCCTGCCGGCTAATAACTGCATATTATTCTCACTTCAATCAATATAACACACGCCCACAAAATACAAAAGTAATTTGTATTATTAAAATACAAATATCATGACTAAATGAATATTCGAAATGGATGTTTCATGAAACAGCCGAATACAGCGGCTGCATTCTAACATATGCGCTGAGGCCAAAACCCATTCGGCACAAAAACCGAAACCGCAAAAGGCCGTAAATCAGCGGACAAGACTCCAGGCGTTTCCTGAAGCGCATCCCCTGACCGCATCGGTCGGATGATCATGACACCATGCCGCCCGGCAAGCCGGCCCGAACCGGGAAAAGCGACTATTCCCGCGACTCGGACGGGGGTACGAGCCCCATGGCGCGCGCGGCGGCAAGCTGCCTTTCCAGGTAATCGATTTTTTGCTGCATCTTTTCGATGCTGCGCAAAACCTGTGCTTCCGTATAACGCGGCGTGATATGCTGGCGGCAATTGACGTCAAAAGCCTCGATGGAAAAACGTATCGCACGACAAAGCGGATGCGGCCCCGGCGGAAAGGCCAGGCGGGCGAAAAGATCGGGGTCGTTCTCCACCACCTCGGCCCGGCCCCAGAATTTGATCCGCTGGCGCGTCGGATAATCGATCAGGAACAGAAAAGCCCGGTCGTTCTCCGACAGATTGCCAAGGCTGATATACTGCTTGTTGCCGCGATATTCGCCAAAGGCCAGCGTAACCGGATCCAGCAGTTTCAGGAATCCGGGCGCACCGCCGCGATGCTGGATATAGGGACGGCCATCGGCGCTGGCGGTGCCGAAATAGAAACTGTCCCGCGAAGCAATAAAGGCGGCGATGTTTTCCGGCACCTCGCGATGAAACAGGCCGCGCTTTTCCAGCCGCGCGCAATAATCGCGGCTGCCCAATCGTTCCTGTTCCGCCTTGACCGCCGGGGTAAAGGCTATGTCGCTCAGATAACCGGTCATCGCCGCCTCCCTCCGTCATGCTTTTGGTTCGGAAACCTTCCGGAATCAGAGGGCCGGATCGGTTTCCTTCATCGCCGGACGGGCGGCAAAGCCCTCATACCAGCGCGCGAGATCGGCCCGACCCTGCTGCCAGTCCGACCCCGGCAAGCGGAAATCGATATAACCGATCGCCGCCCCGACCGCGATCGTCCCGAGATCGACCCGGCCTTCCAGGGCAGCGGCATCCTGCTGCAATGCATCGAAAGCACTGAAGATGCCCGACCACCAGCGCTCTATCCAATAGGCCGATTGTTCGCTGTCCTCTCGCCGTTTTTCCATGACGATATTATAGGCGGCATCCAGCATGCCGTCAGCCAGCGCCTGACGGCACAGCACTTCCCAACGGGCATCGCCATCGGAAGGCAGAAGTTCAGGCCCGCCGCCGGCCCGGTCGAGATATTCGCAGATCACCGGGCTGTCATAGATGGCCCGCCCCCGGTCAATCAGCGCCGGAACCTTGCCCAGCGGATTGGCAGCACGGATCTGCTCCGGCATGTCGAAGGGGTTGCAGAAAACCATCTCCACCTCGTCCGTCATGCCTTTTTCCAGCACCACCATCCGGGCCTTGCGGGCATAAGGCGAGGTACCCGCATACAATAATTTCATCTTGCTCATGCTCATCCCTTCCACATCGTCTTTCATAAATTCCGGACCATCCGTATGTACATACTAGTAGGTATGTTTTTAAAGGCAAGGCATTTCTGCCCCTCCCTATACATCTCTCTTTCCATATCGCCCCTTCCTTACCGGAACACAGGTCCCGGCCCGGGGCCATCTCCGGCCTTGGCCCCTGCCTTCATCCCGCTTAGAGCGGAGAGCGCAGGCCGGACACCGCAGCTCATTGTTTTCCGCCATCGGGACCGGGAAGCCGGCCTGATCCTACCGGCCGTGCCGGAACGCCCCTTTACCCATCGCGAAAGCAGCGCTTTCCGGTCTGTCTGCGGCGTCCGTCCAGGCAAGGACACATCTGCCGGCTGCCCCCTCTCGCCCTCCAAAGCCAAGGGGCCAATTCATCTTTGCCGGAAAACCGTTCATATCCTTGCGGCCATCGTGCCGGCAGACGGCCCCGGCGATATCGCGAAAATTATCCCTGTGCCGTCTGCTCCAGCATGGCGCAGGCGCCGGCGGCGGCCTGGCTGAGCAGCCGGGCATCCCGCCACGCCCGGCTCAGCACGTAACCGCCCTGAATAACGGCGATCAGGGCCGCGGCCAGTTCCTTTTCATTGAAACTGTCGGACAGCAGCCCGTCTGCTGCCGCTTCTGCAAGCAATTCTTCAAGTCGGCGCTGCACATGGCCGAAATAGAGGCAGAGCGGCGCCCGCAGCCTTTCATCGTCCAGGGCCGTTTCATTTGCCAGCCGCCCGAGGCGGCAGCCGGACAAACCATCGCGCGGGCGCAGCAGCCAGGCCCTGATTTTGTCCAGCGCCGATCCCGGGGCCCGATCCAGAAATGCATCGAAATCCGCAATCAGTTCGGCCGCCACCTGTTCCAGCGCTGCTGCCGCCAGATCCTGTTTCGTGCGGAAATGATGATAGAGGCTGCCCTGTCCGGCACCGCTGAGATCCATAACCGCGCGCGGGCTCATCGCTTCATAGCCCCGCTCCCACAACAGGGCCTTTGCGGCATTCAGGATATCTTCACGTTTTGACATCAACGCCTCCGCCCGTGCCTCCATAGCTGTCAATCGTATACGTACATTGCAGTAGGTACAATAGCACCATCCAGGCGTCACCCGCCATCGCAGTTGGTGCGCCACCTCCGGCGTGCAGAGGACGTAGCGGCATGAAGGGCTGCACCGGCCCGAAGGCGCCCTGCCCCTTTCCCTGAACGGTATCGTCAGACGCCTGCCGCTAATGCCTCTTTTTTATCGGCACCCATGGCCAATCCGGCATACGCAGTTTGAATTCCTTGCCGGCAAAGCGGCGCAGCAGCACCTCCAGCACAAAGGCCCCGCCCATGAACAGAACCAGCAGCACAATCACCAACGGCGACACCCGCGCATGATGGTAGATGGACAATCCGGCCGCGGCGAAATTCGACAGCATCGCCAGAACCACCAGCACCGGCGAGGCCCCGGTCCTGCCAAGCAAGCGCAAATGGCCGGCATGCACCGTTGCATGCACCAGCAGGATCGAGATCGAGCCCAGCACCGCAATCTCCGACAGATCCAGCAACAGCGCCAGCAAGGCGATGAAGGCCCCGCTGATTACCAATCCTTCGCGGCTGTGGCGAATGGGCTTGCCGAAGGCACGGGGCAGCTGACCATTGCGCGCCAGCTGATAGGTCACATTGGTAACGGCATAAAGAGCGGCATTAATGGCCGAAGCCGTCGCAATCAGTGCCGCAACCGCGGTCAGGGTAAAACCGATCGGTCCGAACACCGGCTTTGCCGCTGCGGCAAGGGCATAGTCCTTAGCCGCGATCACCTGCTCTGCCGGCAGATTGCCGAACACCGCCACGGCCACCAGCACATACAGCACCATGACGACCAGAACGGCGGTCATCATCGCCCGCGGCAGGGTGCGCTGGGGATTGGGCATGTCTTCCGCCGCATTGGTAATGACGCGAAACCCCTCGTAAGCGAAAAAGGTGATGGCGAGGGAATACCAGATATCGCTGACGGGAGGATAGGTGGACGGTGCCAGACGGGACGGATCGATAAAGAACAGGCCGACGATGGCGAAAATCCCCAGAACCGCCAGTTTGATGCCGACGATCAGGTTTTCCGCCACCGCCATGGATCGAACGCCGTTGAGGTTCAGAACCACGAAAAAAACCACGACCGCCAGGGCAAAGAAACGCGACCACAGCCCGCCCCATTCCCCTGCCATGCCGTCCGGCAGAAAGGTCAGCGCATAGGCGCCGAAAGCCTTGGCCACAAGGGAAAGCGACACCACGGCGGCGATATACATGACGATGCTCATCCCGCCGGAAAAAATACCGACGCCGAAGCTCTGCCCCAGATATTCGACAATACCGCCGGCGGCGGGAAAGGTCGCCCCCAGACGCCCCAGCGAATAGGCGCTGAGCATCGCGATCAGCCCGCCGATAATGAAAGAGATATAGACGGCGGAAGAGGCAATGGCCCCCGCTTCCCCCAAAAGGGCGAAAATACCGGCCCCGACCATGGACCCGATACCGAGCGCCACCGCAGATGTAAAACTGACGGCTGTTCCGCCTTTATGCATGACACGCCTCCGCAAGACCCGCTGTCAGCATAAAGGGCAGAATCCGAAAAATACAAGATGTAGATCCCTTGATCGCGATGGAGAGAGAAAAGGGGCGGATATTCTATTACCCGCCCCTTTCAATGGCTATGCTGCCTTTATCTCCTTCAGAAATGCATCGATGCGATTTTTCAGCGATAGCGAGCTTTCCTTCAGCACGGCCGCCATTTTTTCCATCTCATCGGCGGAAAGACTGGTATTTTCCGCACCGGCGGCAACCTCGTTCATGCTGCTGTTGACCGCATCGGTGCCGCTTAACGCATGGGCGGCGTTACCGGCGATTTCCCTTGTCGCCGCTGCCTGCTGTTCAACCGAAGCGGCAATCGCGGAAATCATGGCATCGATTTCCGCAATGGTGCTGCCGATACCTTCCACCGCCCCGGCCGACTGGCGGGTCGCATTCTGCACTTCACTGATCTGCTGGCTGATTTCCTCCGTGGCCCGCGTCGTCTGACTGGCCAGATTCTTCACCTCGCTGGCAACGACGGCGAAACCTTTGCCCGCCTCGCCGGCGCGGGCTGCTTCGATGGTCGCGTTCAGGGCCAGCAGATTGGTCTGTTCGGCGATATCGGTGATCAGATTGAGCACCTCGCCGATCTTCTGCGATGCCCCGACAAGGCCACGAATGGTATGATGGGTATCCTCGGATTCACTGACCGCCGATCTGATCGCCGCCGTCGAAGAAGCGACCTGTTTGCTGATCTCGTCGATCGAGGAAGACAACTGATCGGCAGCAGAGGCAACGCTGCCGACATTGCTGGCAGCCTCCGCCGAATGCATCTGCGCCGTACCCGCCAGTTCCCGCGAGGTTCCCGCAATGCCCGCAACCGTGGCGGCATTGCCTTCCACGCCATCGATACAGCGCAGGACATTCGCCAGCATGCCCTGGATATCCTTATCGAATTCAGCCATCATCGCCTCGATGCGGCGGGTACGCTCCTGCTCGCGCGCAGCTGCTTCCCGCTCCTTGCGGGCCTGCTCTTCCGCCTGCTGACGTTCCAGGCGCATGCGTTCCTCATCGGCCTGGCGCTGCATAGCTTCAGCTTCGCGCATTTTGCGTTCCTGCTCTGCCGAATGGCGCATCTCATCGCGGAAAAAGACTAGAGACTTGGCCATGGCCCCGATCTCGTCGCCGCGATTGGCCACAGGCAGTTCCGTATCCAGGTTACCTTTGGCCAACTCTGCCATGGCAGCGGTCATGCGGCGAATGGGCTGGGCGATACTACGTCCAATCTGCCAGGCCATGGCGATAACCGCCAGCAAGACGGCGACAGCGATACCAAAAGCGATATAACGGGTATCCGACAGCAGAGAGGCCGTCTCCTCCTGCGAGCGCCCAAGCACAAGCACGCCGATCGGCTTACCGGAAAAATCCCGCACGGCCTCGGCCCGGATCAACAGCGGCTTTCCCTGATAATCGATTTCGCGGATAAGCTCTGATCCTTCCAAACCCTGCATCAGCTGCTTATCCGGCAAGGGCGCGTTGCCGGAGAACGTGCTGGCAAAAGCCTTCATGCCCTTGTCCGTATGCACGTACAGGGCCGCATCGACCTGGTATTTCTCCTTGAACTTATTGAAAAATGCCTGACCGAAGGACAGGCCGAATTCGACCGAGCCGATATGCCGCCCCTGATAAAATACCGGATAGACGGCCCGCAGCCCGAGCCCCGCCACGCCCTTTTCAAGGCCGAGAACCGGTTTCTTTTCCGTATTGGCGGCGACGACGGTCTTACGGAAGGATGAGAGATCGTCTCCGAATTTACCGACCTTGTGCAGCCGCAGAAACGAGGTTGCCGGCGGCAGATGGAACTGGAACTGACGCACCGCCGAGCCGTCCTTCACCGCCTTGTATACAGGCAACATCAGTTCTTGCAGGACCTTGCGGTCGCGTTCGGCAAAAGCCTTCTGCACATCGGGCTGGGCGGCAACCAGAGCGCTCATGCTGGCGGCGCGATGCACCTCGCCATCCAGCGCGGCGTTGAAGCTCTGCATCGTATCGGAAAGCGCATCCCGCGATAATTCGCCGGTAAGCTTGCCGAACATGTACTGATCGACCCCCGCGACCAGGGCAATGGCGACAAGTGTCGCCATCGAACACCAGAGGATAATCCTTTTGCCGATCCCGAGATTACGCAACATACATCACTCCTTCCGAATGCGGATAGACAGGCAATAAGGGAACGGGGAAAATGCGGGTGAACCCGCCCCCTGCCATTTCATCCGTACACGCCGCCGGAAAGGAATTTTATCCGGGCAATAATTTAAAAGGAGTTAATTCCATATGGTTATTTGTATGTGCATTATTACCTATCAAATAATGCACAAAGATTAGATCGTCTCTGCATCCTGCTGGCAGACTTTGATGGCTTCCACCTCAGGACAGACAAAGGCTCATGCAGGTGCCCTGGCCGGACGTGCCACTGAATCCAGCATGTATCCTTCAATATGAAAAAACCATCCCGGCACGGGCCGGGATGGTTCAGTCAATGCAGCAACCGAAAGATGACCGGGCTACATGCCCAGCATTTTACGCACCGCGCCTTCACGGCTCGGTTTCAGGCCGACCGTGCGTCCCTCCTGAACGGCGATCTGCTTCGGAATACCGCGCGAGGCGCGATAAAGAGCCCACATCGCCCCGACCCGGTTGGCACTTTCGCAATGGACCAGGATCGGATAATTGGCCGGATTCTCGACCAATTTCGCAAACGCCTTCACCTGATCCATGTTCGGCGCCCGCGTCGCCACCTGAATATTGATGTATTCGATACCGGCCGCCTTGGCTGCCGCCGCTTCCGCTACGGAGCCTTCCTTGGCGGTGTTCAGGTTGATGACCGTCTTGAAGCCCATGGCCTTCAGTTTCGGATATCCGCCTTCGGCAATGATGCCCCCGGTACCGATGTAAGGGGCGGCACGCAGATAATTCTTTACCGTGGCATCCATCTTATCGCCAAACGGCGCCTGGGGATATTTCGCGGCCACATCGAAAGGCGCCATCGCCGATGCCGTCATCGGCTTCGCCGCCGCGCAAGGGTTGGCGGCAGCGCAGGGATTGGCGGCCGGGCTGGCCATCGGCTTCGCCGCTGCGCAGGGATTGGCGGCGCAGGGGTTCATCATCTTCCTGACTGCCTTTGCCGCGGCGCACGGATTGGCCGCACAGGGATTGGTCTGCGCCATTGCCGTCATGGTCTTGGGCGCGGCCATCGGCAGAGCGACGCTCATCGCCAGGCCAAGGCCGGCCGCGGCCATCAGCGACGTGCCGGATTTGAGCATGTTTTTTTCGTGTTTCATTTTCATTTTCCTCACTTTGAACGATTGCCGGTTATGTTACGTGATGTCTATACGGCCTCATGGGGGCGGTAGGCGCCGGTTTCTGCCGCGCCGGTATCGGAGTCGCCCAAACCGTCCGCCACGTCCTCATAGCTCAGGGGACCGCCATTGCGCGCCTCCAGGCGCACGGCCACGGCCCAGCCGATCGCCGCCATGACGGCCAACGCCACGATGACGACAATTGCCGGAACGCCGAACAATTCGGCCAGCGTCTGCCCCTGAGGCCCGGGAGCGGCGTTGTATACCGGTTCCAGCAGATCGAAGGCGGCGGAAAAAATCCAGATTCCGATCACCATTCCGCCCATGAACACGGCGGCATCCAGCCTGCCGGAAGCAAACCCCGCCGCCGATGTGCCCGGGCAGTAACCGCCGATGGCAAAGCCGGCGCCGATGGCCAGACCGCCGAGTGACGTCCCCCACATATAGGCAGTCGGAATGTAAACGCTTTTCGGCGCGATGATGCCCGCCGCCTCGGCCAGCCACAGCCCCGTGGCCGCAACCAGCACTGCGGTGAACATTACCTTGAACACGGTCCAGTCCTTCAGCGTGAACTGGGCCGTCAGCTTGCGCGGGCTGCCCAACCCGCCGCTTTCAAGCGCATAACCGAAGAGAAGCCCGGCGAAAAGGCCGGAAATAATGCCGTTATCGTAGAGGGGAAGTGTCATTGCCACAGCCTCCGTGAAAATGCGGTCACGGCAAATCCTGCCGCAAAGAAGCAGATCAGGAACAGGAAACCGCCAACGGCCAGTGTCGCACCGCCGGAAAGGCCGACACCGCTGGTGCAGCCCCGTGCAATGCGCGAACCGAAACCGACCAGAATGCCGCCGATCAGCGCCCAGACCAGGCGTGAGGAACGCGGCAGCGAAGATCCGCCTTCGACGCCGAGGCGAAAGCGCCCGCTGCTCAGCGCGCTGACCAGCGCCCCGAGCATGACGCCGATCACCTGCCAGGTGATCCAGCTGTTCAGCACCGGCCCGTTCAGATAGGGGCCGAGATAGGCATTCGCCGCCGCCGAGGCCGGCGCGATCAGGTCCCACAGCCAGGCGGTGAAGCGGGCGAAAAACCCGCTGGAGCCCAGACCGTGACCGGTAAAGAGAAAGGTTGCCAGCAATGCCAGACCGAGCATCCCGCCTGCGGCAAGCGGATGCCAGTATGGCCTGGCCTGTGTTCGGGACAGAGCAGACATGAAATAAATCTCCTTCCTTCCGTTCGCCATTCCCGCCATTCGCCATTCCCGCAGCGACGGGAGAGACGGAACCCCGCCACCCGGTTTCCCGCCGCTTATTCCGTTGCCGCGGCGGGTGGATGACATCGTGGATCGCATTCTACAAGAAATTTAGATGAATTAGAATATGTAAATTTCGCTATATTATAATTTTATGATATATAGGATATGATACCTATATGCTGCCAGAACACCCGAAAGGGGCGATAGAGACCGAAAAGGGTCAAGGCAGGCCGGGAAAAGATAAGGCAGACTAAAAGGCGCGATCAGGTATCGCTGATGATCCGGGGGCCGTGTTCCACGGGAAAATTGACCGAATTGGCGATGAAGCAATGCTCCGATGCCGTGCCGTGCAGGCGGGCGGCCAGGGCCGCATCCCCGGCCGAAATCGTCACTTCAGGGCGCAGGACGGCCCGGGTGAAATGTCCGACACCGCCCTTGGGCATTTCCATAAAACCCTGCGCCCGGTCCACATAGGCCGTCACGACGATTTTGTTCACGGCCGCCAGGTGCAGATACCACAGCATGTGGCAGGCGGACAGGGAGGCCAGCAGAAGCTCTTCGGGATTGTGGCGGGCGGGATCGCCCCTGAAGGCGGGGTCGGCGGATCCGGCAATCGGCGGCTTGCCGTCGATTTCAATCACGTGATCGCGGCTGTAGGCATCATATGCGGAGGTACCGGTGCCCTGATTGCCCGTCCAGCGGATGGTTGCTTCGTATTCGTAGCTCATGGCATCCTCCCCGGCATGACGAGGTCCCGACCATAAGACCAATGCACGAGAACGGCAATAGCCTCTATGATTTCATCGCCACCCGCTGTATACGGAGCCCGGTACAACAAGCAGGAAGATCGAGATCCGCAATGAACAGCCGCATGTTCCATCATGAGATACGCGTCACTTTCGGTGATTGCGATCCTGCCGGCATCGTTTTTTTCCCCAACTTCCACCGCTGGTTCGATGCCGCCACCTGGGCCATGTTTCAGTCGGTGGGGCTGACGCGCCAGAAGCTGGAACAGGTCTACGGCATCTTCGGTTCGCCCATCGTGCGCAACGAGGCCGAATTCATCCGCCCCGCCCGTGACGGCGATACCCTGTGTATTGAAAGCATCGTCACCCGCTGGGGGCGCAGCTCCTTCACCATCGAACATCTCGCCCGTCGCGGCGATCTGGATATCGCCCGCGCCGCCGAAGTCCGCGTCTGGGCCCGTCACGATGAAACCGGGGCCATTCAGGCCGTGCCGGTGCCCGAGGATGTGAAGCACATCCTCTCCCCCGCCTATGCGGAGCAGAGCGCCGCGCAAAAAGGCTGAAGCCGGTCAGGACCCGGCTCCGTTAATTTATTCATTCAGCCCGGAAACGGGCCAGCAGACCGGCCGCCTGGGCCATTTGTTCGCCGTCGCGGAAAACGGGCACGCCGGCGCCGCGCAGCGTCGCGAACCAGTCTTCGCGCTGCTCCAGCGTGCCCATCATCGTATGCATCACCGGCAGGCGCGCCCCCGCGGCAATATCGGCCAGTCGCTCCACCACCGGCGCGGCATCGACCATGAAGGGCACCACATGCAGCGACAGCACGGCATCATAGGGGGAGGATGGCGCCGAAAGCACCGCTGACAGGGTGGCGGCAAAGCGATCCTCGCGCGCATCCGCCAGCAAATCCATCGGATTCGCCACCGCCGCCTCCGCCGGCAGCAGCTGACGCAGTTCCGCGGCCAGACCGGCCGGCAAGGGGGGCATCTCGAGCCCTTCATCGATCAGCCGGTCGGTGGCAATCACCCCCGGACCGCCCGAATTGGAAACCAGCAGCACCCGCCTGCCGATACCGCCGGGATAAAAACCGAATCCCATGGCCGCCGACATCATTTCGCGCAGGCTCGTCACGCGGATCATGCCGCAGCGGGCGGCGAAACCGGCAGCTTCGGCCGCGTCGAAAGCCCGGGCCCCCGTATGACGCAACGCCGCCGCCGCCCCGGCACCGGTACGCCCGCCGATCAGAGCCACCACCGGCTTGCGCCGGGCGATGGAACGGGCGATACGCTCGAAAGCTTCCCTGTCGGCAACGGATTCGATATAGAGCAGAACCGCCTGCACATCGTCGCGCCCGCCCAGATAATCCAGATATTCGGCAACGCCGAGCTGCAACCCGTTACCGACCGAAACCACGGTGCCCAGCGGCACGCCGTTCTCATTGGCATAGCAGATCGCCTCTTCGGCGATTGCACCGCTCTGACTGATCAGCGCCACACCGCCCCCCGGCGTCAGATCGCGCAGAAAAGTCGCGGCGAATGGCGCGCCGGGGCGGGCATCGATCAGCCCGGCGCAATTCGGTCCGGCAATACACAGATCATGGCGGGCGGCGATATCGCGCAACGCCGCCTCTCGCGCCCGGCCCGCATCGCCGGCTTCCGAATATCCGCCCGGCAGAATCAGAATCTGCCGTATGCCGGCCTGCCCGGCCTCCTCAACGACGCCGTTGATCAGATCCGGGCGCACCACGATGACGGCCAGATCGACCGGCCCGTCCACTGCGGCCAGCGAAGGATAGGCCCGCAGCCCCATCACCGTTTCCGCCTTCGGATGCACGGGCAGAATCCGCCCGTCATAGCCCGAGGCGATCATATTGCTCAGCACCGCGCCGCCGGAACTGCCGGGGCGTTCGCTGGCACCGACAATCGCCACGGCAGCGGGATGGAACAGACGATCCAGCGACCTCATGTCGGCCCTGCCCTTCTCAGACGATACCGATATGAATACCGCCGATGCCTTCGACCGCCCCCTCGACCCTATCGCCGGGCTTGAGCGGGCCGACACCCGCGGGCGTACCCGTATAGATCAGATCGCCCGGCATCAGACGGTACAGCCGCGATAGCTCGGCAACGATTTCGGGCACGGACCAGATCATATCGGCGATGTCGGCGCTTTGCCTCACCTCGCCATTGACCTTCAGCCAGATCGCCCCGTGACCGGGGTCCTCCACCTGCCCCGCCGGACGGATGGCACCGCAGGGGGCGGAGCGGTCGAACCCCTTGCCCGTATCCCACGGCCGGCCCTTTTCACGGGCCGCAAGCTGCAGGTCGCGCCGGGTCAGGTCGATACCGGCGGCATAGCCGAAAATATGCTCCTTCGCCGCATCGGGGCCGATATCCTCGCACGGGCTGGCGATGGCCACCACCAGCTCCATTTCGTAATGCAGGTTTTCCGTGGCCTTGGCATAGGGAATGTCGGACCCGTCCGCCACCACCGCATCGGCGGGTTTCATGAAGAAGAAAGGCGGCTCCCGGTCGGGATCGCGGCCCATTTCGCGCGCATGGGCGGCATAATTCCGCCCCACGCAATAGATGCGGTGTACAGGATAAAGATCCTCGCTGCCCTGAATGGCCACCGAAGGCTGCGGTGCCGGATCGAATATATAAGACATTTCTTTCTTCCCCATTTCCTCGCCGTCTCATCCCGGGCTATCCGGTCAGAAAACGTAAAAAACACCATCCCTCAGGATCAAAGGCCAGTGTCCGGCCTGATAAAGGCGGAAGCGGGCCTGAAACGGTCCGTCGCCTCCATCGCCCAAAGCTTCCAGTGCCGCCATATAGGCCGCCTCCGTCGCCGCGCCGGAGGCAACGCGGATCATCGCCGCATCGGCAAATCCGGAACGCGCCGCCGCCTGCGCCGCCGCCGTCATTGATTGATCGGATACCCGCATCACCAGATCGGACAGGGATTCGAGCACGGTGGAAGCCCCGAAGGCCGCATCGGCCAGAGGACGCAGGCGGCGTCGTTCCGCCGCCTCGAAATCCGCCTGATGCATATCCTCCGGCGCAGAGGAGAGAAGATCGCTTACCGCCAGCCATGAATGCAGGACCTTGACCTCCCCCTCTGCCATGAAGGGGCGCCGGTACTGGCCGATTTCCCGGACCTCCTGATCGCTCAAAGGCAGGCCGAGGGAAGAAAACATCGTATCCCCCGCCAGCCCCTGCCCGAACAGCAGCCCCCGTTCGCGCAGAAGCAGCGCCGCATCGGCGCGCCGTTCCTTACCGGCGGAGCAGGGCATCATTCGTTCCCCCGCATTTCGCGCCACAATCCCAGCATCTGTTGGATCGGCCGGTCGGAGAAGGAAAACAGCACGCTTTCCTCATCGGCCATCAGACGATACGGCATCCAGGAAGGAACGACGAAGACATCGCGGGGGCTGTAACGGAAGACCGTGCCGCCGATTTCGGCGCGCCCGCCCCCCTCGACCACGGAAAAGACCGTGGCATCGGTGCTGCGATAGGGCAGGCCCTGGAAACCCTTGGGCAGAAGCTGCATGAAGGTGCCGATCGTCGGCATGGCGGAAGCGCCGTTGACCGGATTGACATAGCGTAGCTTCAGCCCGTGGCAGGGGTCCCATTCCTCTTGCCGGCGCATGGTTTCCAGCGCTTCGCGCGTACGGGCATAGGGGTAGTTGAAAACTGGCGAGGCCGGGCCGCTGCTCTCATAATCGACCGGCAGCAGCCCGCTGCCGAAACGGGCCAGCGCATCACCCTGCGGGCGGGTAAGGGGATGAGTGCTGTCGGGATAATTCTCGGCGAATGTGGCCTCGAAGGCCTTGACGATCGGGATGTCCAGCCCGTCGAGCCAGACAACCGGCCGGTCGGATTCATTGCCGTGATCGTGCCAGGTCCAGCTTGGCGTGATGACGAAATCGCCTTCATGCATGATGGTGCGTTCCCCATCGACAGCCGTATAGGCGCCTTCCCCTTCGACAATAAAGCGCAGGGCCGATTGCGTATGGCGATGGGCGGGGGCGATCTCTCCCGGCAAGATCAGCTGCCAGCCCGCATACAGGGTGGTGGTGATGCGGTGTTCGCCCTTCATGCCCGGATTTTCCAGAATCAGCACCCGGCGCACCGCCTCTTCCGCCGTGATCAGGCGGCCGGATTCCTCGATAAACGGGCGGGCACGTTCATAGGACCACAGGGCCGGACGGCACCGGGTTTGCGGCCGCTCCGGCACCAGGGCATGCAGTACCTCCCACAGGGGGGAGAGATTTTCCTCCTCGAGGCGGGTGTAGAATGCCTCGCGGCTGCCCGCCCCCTCCTTTGCCGGCGGGGCCGACATCACGCCGCCTCGGGCAGATCGGGAAGGGTGAGGCCGAATTTCGCCGTAATCGCCTTTGCCCGTTCCAGATAATCGGCGCGCATTTCCTCGTTCTTGCGCATCTTGATGCCCCATTTGCGGAAGATCTCGTTATTCTTCGATCCGCTGCGGCCGAAGAAGGCCGGCAGATAGGGAAAATAATGGTCGATGGATTTCTGGATCTCGGCCTTGCCTTCCTCGCTCCTGCACATTTCGGCGGTGAATTTCTCGCCGAATTCCGCATGGAACATTTCCTCCGGCATGGTCATCCGCGCCAGATTGCGCAACGGCAGGAAGGTGCAGCGCGACAGATCCTCGACCTGAATGATCTCGGCCAGATCGGCCAGCAGCTTGATCACACAGAAATCCGCCCAGCTTTTCATCGGATAATCGAAAATGGACAGGGGGCGCTTGCGGTCGGGGGTCATCTCCTCGGCCGGGATGCCCATTTCCAGCCCCAGATCGCGGAAGCGAACATGGTGACCGTATTCCTCCATCGCCACACGGCAGGTCAGCCATTTGGCATAAGGCGTCGGCGCCAGGGCAATCGCCGGCTCGTCGAATACCTGGGCGCCATACAATTCATTGATCGCATGGCTGACGACGATCTTGCGCACCGCGTTCTGGTATTCCTCGGGCTGTTCCGCCAGTTCGGCACAGGTTTTCACTTCGAAACCGGGATCCACCGTGCTCATGTCATTCCTCCCTGTCTGCGCCGGCATCAGATCACCGGCGGCGTATTGAAATATTCAAGATCGGTCTGGTTATCGGTCAGGCTTTCCCTGAATTCCCCGGCGAAAAGATCGTTCAGCGCCGCCGCCGTCCACCCGCCTTCGGGCGCCACCGCGCGCGCCGCCGGGCGCGGCTGGGAAAACAGGAACAATTCCCGCCCCCGCACACCGAACAGCTGTCCGGTCACGTCACCGGCGGCGGAAGAGCACAACCAGGCGGCAAAACGGCCGACATGGGCGGCATCGATACCCAGCGCCTGTTCCTTGTAAGCGGCCTGGGCATCGTTGGCGGGACGGATCGATTCCGTGACCCGCGTCGCCCCGAAAGGCGCAATCGCATTGGCCGTGGTGCCCGAACGGGCCATATCCAGCGCCGCAACCCGCGTCAGCCCCATCAGCCCGGCCTTGGCACTGGCATAGGCTGCCTGACCGAAATTGCCGAAAAACCCGGCGCTGGAAACGATGTTGACGATCCGCCCGGCATCGTAACGGGGGTCGGCCTTGGCCGCCGCGCGCAGATGGGGACTCGCCGCGCTGAGCACATAAAAGGCCGCTGAAAGATTGGTGGCGATCACCGCATCCCAGTCGGCCGGATCCAGCTTGAACAAAAAGCCGTCGCGCAGGATCGCGGCATTGTTGATGACGATATCCAGCCCGCCCATGTCACCGGCCGCCATATCGACCGCCGCGCGCACCGCATCGCGGTCGGAAACATCGACATCGAGAACGCGCGCCCCTTCGCCCAGTACCGAGGCCGCCTGTTTGAGCACCGCATCGTCCTGTTCGCGCCCGTCGATCGAGGCACCGTTATCCAGCACCGTCACCCGCGCGCCCCCGCCCGTCAGCGCCCGGGCAATCGCCAGTCCGATCCCCTGCGCGCCCCCGGTCACCAGGGCGCGGCGGCCGGCAAGTACACCGGGCTTTTCATCGTCCGCAGCGCTCATGTGCCTGTCTCCTGCGCCTGTTGTTTTTCCGCATCGGTATAAAAGGCATCCGCATGGCATTCCTCCGCCGCCACCCCGCCGGCGAGCACCGCATCCCGGCAGGCATCGACCATGACCGGCGGTCCGCAGAGGAAGGCCTGCCAGCCATGCAGATCGGCGCCATCCTCACCGATGACTTCATGCAGCATACCATGACGATAGCCATCCTGCGGCCCCTTCCCTTCCTCCCCGGACAGGGCGATGGTGCAGGACAGATTGGCGAAACGGGCAGCCCGTTCATGCAGTTCCCCGACCATGAAAAGATCGCCTTCGCCGCGCACGCCGAAATACAGGGCGATGCGCCGATCCGGGTTTTCCGCCAGGGCGGCATTCAGGATCGACCATACCGGCGCCAGCCCCGAAC
>JALXAG010000079.1 GCA_026992315.1 Sneathiellales bacterium
TCGCCACATATTGACGGGATGTGAACAAGGGGCGGGTTTCGATCGCCTCGGCCGGCGGGGGCGGGCTCTGCAGAATGGTGATGGCGGCATCCAGCCTGTCCTGCTCCAGCCAGGTGCGCAATTGTTCCGCCTTGCCTTCCTGCACCTGAAGCTGCACACTTCCCGCAGCCTGGCGGAATTCCAGCAGCAGCCGTGCGATGCCGGTCGAGGGCAGGGTCTTCATCAGCCCCAGGCGGAACACGCCGTCATGGCTGCGTCCGGCGACGGCTTCCTTCGCGGCGGTCATTTCCGCCTGAATGGTCCGGGCATGATCGAGGAAGCGCTGCCCGTCCGCCGTCAGGGCGCTGCGGCGGCGGCCGCGTTCGAACAGGGGGCGGCCAAGCTCCTCCTCCAGCTTGCGGATGCCGGCCGACAGGGTCGGCTGCGACACATGCACCCGTTCGGCGGCCTTGCTGAAATTGCCGGTTTCGGCAACGGCGAGGAAATAGCGTATCTGGTAAAAATCCATACCATAGAAATTATCTATAATGATGATTTTTGAAAACGATTTTATCTATTTGTGATTTTTGCGTACTCTCCGCGCGCAAGAAGGCGCGGCGCGAAATGCGCATGGGCCCGTCAAGGCAGGAGCATGGATGGCACAGACGCAGACGGGGTTCGAGGCACGCGATCCGGCATGTGAGGCCAGAATACGCGGCAGCTTCGCCCGGCAGAACTTCATGGCGCCGGCACGGGACGATGCCCTGATTGCGCGGGGCGGCATCATCCGTCCCGGCCGTCAGATTCATGTGGCGCAGGCGGATGTGTCTGTCGTCGATCATGGCGTGGAAAAGCAGGCTTCCACGGCAATGGTAACATTGATATGCCTGGCGGGGCGGGAGGGTTTTCCCCAGGCCGATCCAGAGCATAAGCCAGATCATAAGAAGGAAATGCACTCATGACTGCAAATGCCTATCCGATGCTGAATTTCGGTCTCGATGAAACCACGGAAATGCTGCGCGATACGGTGCAGTCCTTTGCTGCCGATGAGATCGCGCCCCGGGCGGCGGATATCGACCGCGAGAACGATTTTCCGGCCGATCTGTGGCGCAAGCTCGGCGATCTCGGCCTGCTCGGCCTGACGGTCGAGGAAGAATACGGCGGTTCCGGCATGGGCTATCTGCAGCATGTGGTGGCGATGGAGGAAATCAGCCGGGCCAGTGCTTCCGTCGGGCTGTCCTACGGGGCGCATTCCAATCTGTGCGTCAATCAGATCCGCCTCAACGGCACGGATGAGCAGAAGCGCCGTTATCTGAGCAAGCTGATCACCGGCGAACATGTCGGCGCCCTGGCGATGAGCGAGCCGGGCGCCGGTTCCGACGTTGTCTCCATGCGCCTGCGCGCGGTCAAGAAGGGCGATCGCTATATCCTCAACGGCAACAAGATGTGGATCACCAACGGCCCCGATGCCGATACGCTGGTGGTTTATGCCAAGACGGAATCCCCGGACAATCCCAACGCCATCACCGCCTTCATCATCGAAAAGGGGTTCAAGGGCTTTTCGACGGCGCAGAAGCTCGACAAGCTCGGCATGCGCGGCTCCAACACTTGCGAGCTGGTATTCGTCGATTGCGAGGTGCCGGAGGAAAATATTCTCGGCACCCTGCACAAGGGCGTCCGGGTGCTGATGAGCGGCCTCGATTACGAGCGCACGGTGCTTTCCGGCGGGCCGCTCGGCATCATGCAGGCCTGTATGGACGTGGTCATCCCCTATGTGCATGAGCGCAAGCAGTTCGGCCGCCCGATCGGCGAATTCCAGCTCATGCAGGGCAAGCTTGCCGATATGTACACCACCATGAATGCCTGCAAGGCCTATGTCTATGCGGTGGCGGCCGCCTGCGACCGTGGCGAGGTCACGCGCAAGGATGCCGCCGGGTGCATCCTCTATTCGGCGGAGAAGGCGACCTGGATGGCGCTCGAGGCGATACAGAGCCTGGGCGGTAACGGCTATATCAACGAATATCCGACCGGACGGCTGCTGCGCGATGCCAAGCTGTACGAGATCGGCGCCGGCACGTCGGAAATCCGCCGCATGCTGATCGGGCGCGAGCTGTTCCAGGAGACCGCCTGATCGGCTGCCGGGTAGCGGCGCCTGCAGGGGTAAAAACGATATTGCGGTAAGAGAAAAGGGAAGAGAACCATGTCACAGGATCCTGTCGTTATTGTCGGTATGGCCCGCACCCCGATGGGGGGCTTTCAGGGCGATCTGAAGGACGTCACCGCGCCCGAGCTCGGCGCGACGGCGATATCGGCGGCGCTGGATCGCGCCGGGGTGGAGAAGGATCACGTCGACGAGGTGGTGATGGGCTGTGTGCTGCCTGCCGGACAGGGGCAGGCGCCGGCGCGTCAGGCATCGCTCGGTGCCGGAATTCCGCAGGCGGCGGGATGCACCACGGTCAACAAGATGTGCGGTTCGGGCATGAAGGCGGCCATGTTCGCCCATGACATGCTGCTGGCCGGAACCAATGACGTGATGGTGGCAGGCGGCATGGAAAGCATGACCAATGCCCCTTATCTGCTGCCCAAGGTGCGCGCCGGGCTGCGCCTCGGCCACGGGCAGGTGATGGACCATATGTTCCTCGACGGGCTGGAGGATGCCTATGACAAGGGCCGCCTGATGGGTACCTTCGCCGAAGAGACGGCCAGCCATTATCAGTTCACCCGTGAAGAACAGGATGCCTATGCCATCGAATCGCTGGCCCGTGCGGTGAAGGCGACCGAGGACGGCAGCTTCAGCGGCGAGATTACGCCGGTGACCATCGCCACCCGCAAGGGCGAGGTCGTCGTCGAACGCGACGAGCAGCCGCTCAAGGGCCGGCCGGAGAAGATCCCCAGCCTGCGCCCGGCCTTCGCCAAGGACGGCACGGTGACGGCGGCCAATTCCTCCTCCATCTCCGACGGTGCCGCCGCGCTGGTGATGATGCGCCAGAGCGAGGCGGAACGCCGCGGCCTGACCCCGAAGGCGCGCATTCTCGCCCATTCCACCCATGCCCAGGCCCCGGCCTGGTTCACCACGGCGCCGATCAAGGCGATCGAGAAGGTGCTGGACAAGGCGGGCTGGAGCACCGGCGATGTCGATCTGTACGAGATCAACGAAGCCTTCGCCGTCGTCGCCATGGCCGCGATGCGTGAACTGGATCTGCCCCATGAGAAGGTGAATGTCCATGGCGGCGCCTGTGCGCTGGGTCATCCGATCGGCGCGTCGGGCGCCCGCATCATGGTGACGCTGATCGCGGCGCTGGAAAAATACGGCCAGAAGCGCGGCGTCGCCAGCCTGTGTATCGGCGGCGGCGAAGCCACGGCGATTGCCCTGGAACTGGTGAACTGACCATTTGACGAACAGGGGCGGGCCGGCCCTCCGGCCCGCCCGTGCCGCAGCCTTCATTGCATGAGGCCGAACGATGAACGATGCATTGCTTTCAGAAGATCAGCGCATGATCCGTGACATGGCCCGCGCCTTCGCCCGCGACCGGCTGGCGCCGGGGGCGGGGGAGCGCGACCGTACCGGCAAGCCGCCGGTCGATCTGTTGCGCGAAATGGGCGAACTGGGGCTGATGGGCATGGTTGTTCCCGAAAAATGGGGCGGGGCGGAAACCGATGCCCTGTCCTATGTGCTGGCGCTGGAGGAGATTGCCGCCGGCGATGGCGCGGTATCGACCATCATGTCGGTGAATAATTCGCCGGTCTGCGCCGCCATTGCCGGTTACGGCAGCGATGCGCAGAAGGAACGTTTTCTCAAACCCCTCGCCCGGGGGGAGATCATCGGTGCCTTCTGCCTGACCGAACCGCAGGCCGGATCGGATGCCAGCGCCCTGAAGGCCCGCGCCGAAAGACGCGATGGCGGCTATGTGCTCAACGGTGTGAAGCAGTTCATCACCTCCGGTTCCATCGCCGGGCTGGCCATTGTCTTCGCCGTCACCGACCCGCAGGCGGGCAAGAAGGGGCTGAGCGCCTTTCTCGTGCCGACGGAGCGGGAAGGCTATCGCGTCGCTTCCGTCGAACACAAGCTGGGCCAGCGCTGCTCGGACACCTGCCAGATCGTGCTTGAGGATCTGTTCGTCGAGGAAGAGCTGCGCCTCGGCGCGGAGGGCGAGGGCTATCGCATTGCGCTTGCCAATCTGGAAGCGGGCCGTATCGGCATTGCCGCGCAGTCGGTCGGCATGGCGCGCGCCGCCTGGGAGGCGGCATTGGACTATGCACGGGAGCGCAAGGCCTTCGGCACCGAAATCATCAATCATCAGGCGGTCAATTTCCGCCTGTCGGATATGGCGACGCAGATCGAGGCGGCCCGTCTGCTGGTGCACAATGCCGCCCGGCTGAAGGATGCGGGCATCCCCTGCCTGAAAGAGGCCTGCATGGCCAAGCTGTTCGCTTCCGAAATGGCGGAAAAGGTCTGCAGCGATGCCATTCAGATTCACGGCGGTTACGGTTATCTGCGCGATTTCCCGGTGGAACGGATCTATCGCGATGTGCGCGTCTGCCAGATTTACGAAGGCACATCCGATGTGCAGCGTATCGTCATCGGCCGGGCGCTGGCGGCATCCTGAAGCCCGGATCGCGGGCCGGCGCGGCATTATGCCCGCTGATTGCCGCGGCGTTATGCTGTATTCGGATTAAGGCTGTGAACGAATAACAAATCTCAAGGGGGTAAACATGTCCGACACCATCGATTTCTGGATCGACCTTTCCTCGCCCTATGCCTATCTGGCATCGGAGCGGATCGAGGATATCGCTGCCAAGCACGGGCGCAAGGTGCGCTGGCGGCCGTTCATGCTGGGCGCCGTGTTCAAAACGGAGGAAACCAAACCGCTGGTCTTCTATCCGCGCAAGGGCAAGTATTCCGAAATGGATCTGGCCCGCTCGGCCCGCGAACATGGCATTCCTTTCAGGATTCCCTCCAAGTTCCCCGTGCCGACCGTGGCGGCATCCCGTGCCTTCTATGCCATTGAAGAGGCCTCGGGTCACGATGCCGCCCGCGATTATGCCCGGGCGGTCTTCCGCGCCTACTACGTCGATGACCGCGATATTTCCGATGCCGAAGTGGCGCTGGATATTGCAAAGGAATGCGGTCATGACCGCGCGGCAGTGGCCGAGGCCATCGCATCGCCCGAAATCAAGGGCAAGTTCAAGGAAGCGACGGATACGGCCATCGAGGAACTGGGCATTTTCGGCGCGCCCTTCATCATTGTCGATGGCGAAGCCTTCTGGGGCAATGACCGGCTGGAGATGGTCGATCGCTGGCTGGAGCGCGGCGGCTGGTGAGCGCCATGGCCGGAGAGATCGTCTTCTATCTGGAGTTTTCCTCGCCCTATGTCTATGTGGCGGCGCAGGAAATCGACGAGCTGGCCGAACGCTACGGCCGCCGGGTGCTCTGGCGGCCGATTTCCCTCGGCCATGTCTGGAAGGCGATCGGATATGATCCGGCATCCGCGCCGCGGCAGAAGCGGGAGTATATGGCCGTGGACATGGTCCGCTCTGCGCGCCTGGCCGGGCTGCCCTTCTCCATGCCGGATCCCTTTCCGGTCAATGCCCGTCTGGCCCGGCTGGTCTTCTATCGTCTGAACGCGCGGGATGCCGATCTGGCCCGGCGTTTCGCCCTGGCGGTGCTGAACCGTTATTGGGGGCAGGGGCAGGACATCAGCGAGCTGGCCGATCTGGCCGGTATCGCCGGCGGGCTGCGGATCGACGAAAGCGAGATCGCGGCCGCGGAAGGCGATGAGAATGCCAAGGCCGCCGTGATCGCGGCGACGAACGATGCGGTGCGCGACGGCTGTTTCGGCATGCCGTGGTTCATGCTCGATGGTGAAGCGTTCTGGGGACATGACCGCCTCGGACAGATGGAAAAACGTCTTCAGGAAACGGCCTGAGGGGGCGGCGCGGGACGCCGCAGCCTCATCGCCTGAATATGGGATATCCGCGAATGACTGTGCTCAAATCATCCTTGAATGCGCGTAACGAGGAATTCAGGAAGAACGCGGCGGCCATGCGTGCCCTGGTCAGGGATCTGCGCGAAAAGGTCGATCTGGTGCGCCAGGGCGGCGGCGAACGGGCGCGTCAGAAACATCTGGCCCGTGGCAAGATGCTCCCGCGTGAGCGGGTGCGCAGCCTGCTCGATCCCGGTTCGCCCTTTCTGGAACTGAGCCAGCTTGCCGCCTGGGACATGCATGACGGGGCGGTGCCTTCCGGCGGTGTGATCACCGGCATCGGCCGGGTGTCCGGGCAGGAATGCATGATCGTCTGCAACGATGCCACGGTGAAGGGCGGCACCTATTATCCCGAAACCGTCAAGAAACATCTGCGCGCCCAGGAGATCGCCCAGCAGAACCGTCTGCCCTGCATCTATCTGGTCGATTCCGGCGGTGCCAACCTGCCCAATCAGGATACGGTGTTTCCCGACCGCGATCATTTCGGGCGGATTTTCTTCAATCAGGCCAATATGTCGGCCATGGGCATTCCCCAGATCGCCGTGGTCATGGGCTCCTGCACGGCCGGCGGTGCCTATGTGCCCGCCATGTCGGACGAAAGCATCATCGTCCGCCGTCAGGGCACGATTTTCCTGGGCGGTCCGCCCTTGGTGAAGGCCGCCACCGGCGAGGTGGTCTCGGCCGAGGATCTCGGCGGTGCCGATGTTCATTCGCGCACTTCGGGCGTGACCGATCATTATGCCGTATCCGATGCGCATGCGCTGGGGATCGCGCGCGGCATCGTCGCCAATCTCAACCGGGTCAAGCAGGTGCCGCTGGATTGCCGCGATCCCGCCCCGCCGCTTTACGATCCGGAGGAGATCTACGGCCTTATTCCCGCCGATGTACGCCAGCCCTATGACGTGCGCGAGGTGATCGCCCGCATGGTCGATGGCAGCGAATTCGACGAATTCAAGAAGCTCTACGGTCAGACGCTGGTCTGCGGCTTCGCCCATCTGTTCGGCTATCCCGTCG
>JALXAG010000080.1 GCA_026992315.1 Sneathiellales bacterium
GGAGAGAAAGGCATAAGCGACATCGACATCGTCGAGCGGAAAATCCCAGAGGTCGCAATAACGAATCTCGATATTGCGGCAACGGCTCAGCGCCGCGCGCAGCCGGGCCACCGCATAGGGAAAGGGCGCCGTCTCCACCCCCGTCACCCGGCATCGGGGCAGGTGACGGGCAATATGCAGCGCCGTGCCGCCAAGGCCGCAGCCCAGATCGGCGAAATGGCGCCCGCCCCGCTCCTGCACGATATCGAGCAGGGCGGCGTCCGCCGTATCGTTGCTCAGATACAGCGGCACGCGATCCCGCAGCACATTCCAGAAAACCAGCAGAAGAGCCAGCGTCAGAAGAACATAAACATAGGAGGGCACGCCCCTGAGCCCGGCGCCAAGGGCGATCAGCGCCGCAACGGGCGCCAGCAGGATGAATAACAGCCACAACAGGGGCAGACGCAGCCAGGCGCCGAACGCACAGGCCAGCACGATGCCGCCGCCGAACGCCGCCGCTTCATGCCCCGGCCACAGGATGCGCACCGCCAGCAAGGGCAATGCGAAACCGAACAAAAGGCACAGCAGGGCATGGAATGCCGGGCGCCGGGCAGCACGGAGGCGGAGTTTCCCCTGCTTCATCTGCCGCCTACACCCGCCGCAGCTTCAGCCATCATGGCGTCATCCTTCCCCCTGCCGTAGCCCGATCCTGCAAATGCACCTCATCCTATACAGGATATTAACCAATTTTGTCCAAGGTCGGTCTGAATCGGAAGAAATTGTCTTCATCACACAGGCCGGTATACGGAAATGCTTTTCATCGTCGGTATCGTTATCGTTTTTGGCTCGGTGCTGGGCGGTTATCTGCCTCACGGCAGTTTCTCGGTCCTCATCCAGCCCGCAGAGTTTCTCATCATCCTTGGTAGTGCGATAGGCGCCTTTATCATTGCCAACCCTCCGCATATTCTGAAGGCCGTCGGCAAGCATTTTCCCCGTGTCCTGAAAGGCACGCCCCACAACAAGGCATCCTATCTGGAGCTTCTGACCCTGCTTTACGCCATCTTCAAGATGACCAAGGCCAAGGGCATGCTGGCACTGGAAGCCCATATCGAAAACCCTGAAGAAAGCGCGCTGTTTCAGAATTTCCCGACCTTCATGAAGGATCACCATGCCGTTGTTTTTCTGTGCGATTATCTGCGCATGATGACCATGGGCACCGAAAACCCCTTCGAGCTGGAAGCGTTGATGGATGAAGAAATAGAGACCCATCACAACGAAGCCCATGCCGTTGCCGCCGCCGTCAATGCCATGGCCGAAGGCGTTCCCGCCTTCGGCATCGTCGCCGCCGTGTTGGGCGTGATCCTGACCATGGGGTCGATCTCCGAACCGCCGGAAGTTCTGGGTGGACTGATCGCAGCTGCTCTGGTCGGTACGTTCTTCGGCATCCTTATGGCTTATGGTGTGTTCAATCCGATCGGCAAGGCGCTGGAAAACTACAGCGAAGGCGATACGAAATATTACCAATGCATGAAGGCCGGGCTGCTGGCCCATCTGCAGGGATATGCCCCGGCTGTTTCCATCGAATTCGCCCGCAAGACTCTTTTCAGCCATGAACGGCCGAGTTTCGCCGAGCTGGAAGAAGCGGTAGACAATGCACCCAATGTCTGATCCGCTCATCACACCTTCCGGAAGCGCAAGATAACGAGAAAGCCGTATGTCCGACCCCGGCCAAACCATTATCGTCAAGAAGGTCAAAAAAGGCGGCCATGCAGCTCACGGCGGCGCATGGAAGATTGCCTATGCCGATTTCGTCACGGCAATGATGGCCTTCTTTCTGCTGTTGTGGCTGCTCAATGTCACAACCGATGAGCAGAAACTCGGTTTGTCCGATTATTTTTCGCCGGCGGCTCCCAGCAAATCGGAATCGGGCTCGGGCGGCGTGCTCGGCGGACAGAGCCTGCAAACGGAAGGGGCCCAGATCTCCAATGTCGGCCAGCAGGGCGTGGTCGTGACGGTGGCTCCGCCTCCGGCCCCTGGCGAAGAAGGCGACAGCGGCGGGCAGGAAGGAGAAAACCCGCAGGATCTGACCGATCAGCAACTGGCGGAGGAACTCGCCCGGCGCGAGGAAAAGGCCTTTGAAAGCGCCGTTAAGGAGTTACGCCAGGCTATTTCGGCCGATCCCACTCTTGAGGATCTGGCCAATCAGATCATCATCGACATGACACCGGAAGGACTGCGCATTCAGCTTGTCGATCAGGACGGCAAGCCCATGTTCCAACGCGGCGGGGCGAAACCGGCACCGAAAACCGTCGCCCTGCTGGAAAAGGTGGCCAAGGCCGTCAAGGGCCTGCCCAACAAGCTGAAAATCACCGGACATACGGATTCCGTGCCCTTCCACAGACAGGATGGTTATTCGAACTGGGAACTGTCGGCCGACCGGGCCAATGCCAGCCGCCGTATTCTGGTTCATGCCGGCATCGCCGAGGACCGCATCGCTCAAGTGACCGGGCTGGCCGATACGGACCCCCTTCTGCCTGACGATCCGGAAGCCGCGCCGAACCGGCGCATATCGATCACGCTGCTGCGCGAGGCCCCGGTACTGCCCCCCGATGAATAGGAACGGAAATCGTTGGCGACATATTCTCTGCCAAAATATTGTTATTTATTTTTATTACCAGAAATATATGTGTATTCAGGGGCGGCAATCTGATATCGGTCATCGACGGGCCGGATATGGATGACCATAATAGGCAGGCATGGTTGTGATCAACTGCATGGGGGGATAAGGGGCACATGGCAAATCGCCGGGCAGCGCAGGAGCTGCAAAGAACCGCGCATGCCCGCCAGCATACGGCCGGTCCCGAAAAGCGATGATCATTCTCGATCCCGCATACCATATGATTGCCGTCCTCGTGCTGATGGTGATCGTCATCGTCGTCTATGCCACCGAAAAAATCTCTCTTGAGGTGACATCGGCCAGCACGGTCGCCATCCTGCTGCTCTTCTTTGGTCTGTTCCCCTATCAGGGCGACGGCCCGCCGATCAATTCGCGCACTCTGCTGGCCGGGTTGGCCGACCCGGCGCTGATTACGGTTCTGGCCCTGCTGGTGGTCGGTCAGGGGATGATTCGGACCGGTACGCTCGATCTGGCGGCGCGTCGTCTGGCAACGCTGCGCCGCCACCGCCCGGCGCTGGCCATCACCACGGCGCTGCTGGCGGCGGCCGTCATCAGCGCCTTTCTCAACAATACCCCGGTGGTGGTGATTTTCATTCCGCTGATGGCCGTCCTGGCCGAACGAATGAACCGCAGCGCCAGCAGCATCATGATCCCGCTCAGCTATGCCGCCATATTGGGGGGCATGACAACGCTGATCGGCTCCAGCACCAACCTGCTGGTTTCCGGCGCAGCCGAAGCGCTGGGCCTGCCATCGCTGTCGTTTTTTCAGTTTTCCCTGCCCGGGCTGTTCATCCTGGGCATAGGCCTGGTCTATGTGGTCGTGCTCGCCCCCAGGATACTGCCGGACCGGGAGACCCTGGCCGATGACTTCGTCGGTCAGGGCGGCAAGCAGTTCATCGCCCAGTTCGTCATTCATGCCGGCTCCCCCCTGATCGGGGAAAAACCGGTCGCCGGCATGTTCAAGAGCCTGCCGGATATTACCGTGCGCCTCATCCAACGCGACGAGGAAGCCATTCTCCCCCCTTTCGAGGGGATATCGCTTCGTGAAGGAGACGAACTGATCCTGGCCGGAACCCGCCAGGCACTGACCGATGCCCTGGCGGGAAACCCCGACCTGTTGCGCACCATACAACCGGACACCTCCGCAAGCAGCGGTACCCGCGACACCGTTCTGGTCGAGGCGGTGGTGGCGCCCGCCTCGCGCTTCATCGGCCGGAACCTGCAGCAGATCGCCTTTCACCACAGCACCCGCTGTACCGTGCTCGGCATTCAGCGTCGTTCCCGTATGATCCGCCAGGCGATGAACGAAATCCGCCTGGAGGCGGGGGATGTGCTGCTTCTGGTCGGCGAACGCAAGGATGTGCAGAAGCTGCGTTCCAATCCGGACGTCCTGCTGATCGAATGGTCGACGCGCGATCTGCCCGTCCCCGATCTGGCCAAAAGGGCAGCGGTCATTTTCATCGGCGTCGTTCTTGCCGCCGCATCCGGCATCGTGCCGACGGTGGCCGCCGCCGTCACCGGCGCCCTGGCCATGATCGCCACCGGCTGCCTGAACGTTTATCAGGCCTCGCGCGCCATCGACCGCCGGGTAATTCTGCTCGTCTGGGCGGCGCTGGCCCTCGGCACGGCGCTGGCGCGCACCGGCGGAGCCGAATTTCTGGCGCATGCCATGGTTGCGGCACTGGATGGCGCACCGCCGCTGGTCTTGCTTTCCGCCTTCTTCCTGCTGGTGGCCGGGCTGACCAATGTGCTCAGCAACAATGCCACCGCCGTTCTGTTCACGCCGATAGGCGTCGGCATCGCCCGCCAGACCGGCATCGATCCGATGATTTTCGTCTATGCCGTCATCTTCGCCGCCAATTGTTCCTTCGCCACCCCGATCGGCTATCAGACCAATCTGCTGGTCATGGGCCCCGGTCATTACCGTTTCAAGGACTATCTGCAGGCCGGAACGCCGCTGATACTGATCGTCTGGGCCAGCTTCACCGCTTATGCATATCTGTTCTATGGTCTTTAGCCCGTCAGGCGGAAGAATGGATTCCCAATCCGGACAGAAGCATTCCCTATACGGCCTTCGCGCGCTAGACTGGTCCCATGAAACGCCTGAACCTGCCGCTCAGACACTTCTTTGCGACCCCGCTTGCCCCGTGCCCCTATCTGCCGGGACGGATGGAGCGGAAGATCATCACCCTGCTCGGCTGTGAGGAAGCCGACGAAATCCACAACGCCCTCTCCCAGGCGGGCTTCCGCCGTAGCCAGGATCTGGTTTATCGCCCGGCCTGTGACGGCTGCAATGCCTGCATTCCCGTCCGTATCGATGTGCGGCGCTTCAGGCCTTCCCGTACCCAGAGGCGGATATGGAAAAAGAATGCCGATCTGACCTTCGGCATCTGCCCGCCCGTCGCCGTGGAAGAGCACTACACCCTGTTCCGCCGCTATCTGCTCTCCCGCCATGCCAGCGGCGGCATGGCGGGTATGAATTTCACCGATTACCGCGCCATGGTCGAGGACACGCCGATCTCCAGCCATATTGCCACCAGCCGCCACCCCGACCGCGGCCTGGTCGCGGCCTGTCTGGTCGACCGGATGCAGGACGGTTTCTCCCTGGTCTACAGCTTTTTCGAACCCACCCTGAAAACGCGCAGCCTCGGCACCTATGTCATACTGTCGCAGATCGAACGGACCCGTGCCCTGGGGCTCGATTATCTCTATCTCGGCTACTGGGTGCCCGAAAGCCCGAAAATGGCTTACAAAAAACGCTTTTCCGCCCTCGAAAAGCTCACCGATGCCGGGTGGCAACCGGTTGAAAAATCGTAACCCAATTAAATAATTAGCTTTCTTGCCGGTAGGTAAGCCTTCCTGACGGACAAACATTTATTGCCTTCGCCACGATTGTCCGTATACTCGTGCCTGAACCGCGCAGAAGGGAAAGAACAGGAAATGCCCGGCTGCGCGCAAAGCGATAATTAGTTTTTTATCGTCGCTTTATCGTCAAGGGGAGACATCCATGAAACGTCGTTCGTTTATCAAAAGCGCCGCAGTCACCGGCGCGGCCGCTGCTGCGGCAACCACCATTGCCGCCCCGGCCATCGCCAAGGGCAAGCGGCAGCTTAAAATGGTCACCACCTGGCCGAAGAACTTCCCCGGCCTGGGCACCGGCGCCGAACGCCTGGCCAAGCGCATCAGCGAGGCCAGCGACGGTCAGCTGACTGTAAAAATCTATGCTGCCGGCGAGCTGGTACCCCCGTTCGAAAGCTTCGATGCGGTTGCCAACGGCACGGCCGACATGTATCACGCCGCCGATTACTACTGGCAGGGCAAGCACAAGGGCTTCACCTTCTTCACCACCATTCCCTTCGGCTTCACCGCAGCTGAAATGAATGCCTGGATCTATTTCGGCGGTGGCCAGGAACTGTGGGACGAACTGGCAGCGGGTTTCGGTCTGAAGAATCTGCTCGGCGGCAATACCGGCGTGCAGTGGGGTGGCTGGTTCAATAAGGAAATCAAGTCCCTTGAGGACATGAAGGGCCTGAAGATGCGCATGCCCGGCCTGGGCGGTGAAGTGCTGCGCCGTATCGGTGCTGCTGCCGTGACCCTGCCTGGCGGCGAAATCTTCCCGGCACTGCAGTCGGGCGCGATCGACGCCACCGAATGGGTCGGTCCGTGGAACGATCTGGCCTTCGGCTTCTACAAGATCACCAAGTATTACTACTGGCCCGGCTTCCATGAGCCCGGCGCGGCACTCGCTCTCGGCATGAACAAGAAGATGTGGGACAGCCTTTCGAAGAGCGAACAGGCCCTGATCCAGGCTGCTGCCGCTGCCGAAAACGACATGATGTATGCCGAATACAAGGCCAAGGACAGCGATGCGCTGGATACCCTGCTGAACAAGCATGGCGTCAAGCTGCGCCGCATGCCCAACGAGGTTCTGCAGGAAATCGGCAATGTCTCCGGCGCGCTGATGGAAGAAATCGCCGCTGGCGATCCGATGACCAAGAAGATCTACGACAGCTTCCTCGACTTCCGCAAGAAATCGATCCGGATGTCCAAGCTTTCCGATCTGGCCTATCTGCAGGCCCGCAACCTGCCGTTCAAATACGGCAACTAAGGCCTCAGACCGGCAAAGGAACGCCCGCACCGCACGTGATGGTGCGGGCGTTTTGCATATCAGGGCGGGGGCTGTGGGTTCGTCCGGCCTTTTTTCCGATTTAATCTCATGGTGTGAAACGGCTATACTGCGCGCCTAGCGCA
>JALXAG010000081.1 GCA_026992315.1 Sneathiellales bacterium
CGAGAAAGGGCATGAGGGGAAAGGACGTGTGCGATCAGCCGTCCTTTTCGGGGGCGAGGATTTCCTCGGCAATCAGGCCGGCATTCTGGCGGATGGCCTTTTCGATCCGTTCGGCGATTTCGCCATTTTCGGCCAGGAAACGCTTCGCTGCCTCCCGCCCCTGACCGATACGCTGATCGAAGGCCGAATACCAGGAGCCGGATTTCTCCACCACCCCGGCCTTGACGCCAAGGTCGAGCAGCTCGCCACGCTTGGAAATCCCCTCGCCATACATGATGTCGAATTCCACCTGGCGGAAGGGCGGCGCCACCTTGTTCTTGACCACCTTCACGCGGGTCTGGTTGCCGATCACCTCATCCCCGCTCTTGATCTGGCCGATGCGGCGGATATCGAGACGGACGGACGAATAGAATTTCAGTGCATTGCCGCCGGTGGTGGTTTCCGGGTTGCCGAACATCACGCCGATCTTCATCCGGATCTGATTGATGAAGATGACCGTGCAGTTGGACTTGGAAATGGAGGAGGTGAGCTTGCGCAGCGCCTGACTCATCAGCCGGGCCTGCAGGCCGACATGGGTATCGCCCATCTCCCCTTCCAGCTCCGCCTGCGGGACCAGGGCGGCGACACTGTCCACGACCACCAGATCGACGGCGCCGGAGCGCACCAGGGTATCGGTGATTTCCAGCGCCTGTTCGCCCGTGTCGGGCTGGGAAATCAGCAGTTCGTCGATATCCACCCCGAGCTTGCGCGCATAAAGCGGATCGAGCGCATGTTCGGCATCGACAAAGGCACAGGTGCCGCCGGCCTTCTGCGCCTCGGCCACGCAATGCAGGGTCAGGGTGGTCTTGCCGGAACTTTCCGGCCCGTAGATCTCGATCACGCGGCCGCGCGGGATGCCCCCGACGCCGAGCGCGATATCGAGCCCCAGCGATCCGGTGGATATGACCGAAATATCCTGCGATTTCTGCGATTGGCCGAGCTTCATGACCGAGCCCTTGCCAAAGGCCCTTTCGATCTGACTCAGCGCGGCATCCAGTGCCTTTTTCTTATCCATGTCGCCCTTTTCAACCAGTCGTAATGCCGTTTGCGTCATTTGCCGTTCCCTTATTCCACAGCCACTGGATATCTGCAATCGCAACATCAATGTACACGATTTGTTCCCGCCTGAAAAGAACAAAACAGGAATACGGATCAAAAAAGGAGGGACGGATATTCAGCCGCCGAGCATCTTCTTCACCTGACCGGCAAGCTGATTGAGGCTGAAGGGCTTGGGCAGAAAGCCGATATTTTCCTGATCCAGCCCCATATCCTGGCGGAAGTTATCCTGCGCATAGCCCGAAATGAACACCACCTTCAGATCGGGCCATTTCTCGCGCACATGGCGGACCAGCGCCGGACCGTCCATATTCGGCATGACGACATCGCTGATCAGCAGATCGACCGGTCCGCCGTGATTCTTCAGCACCTCCAGCGCCTCTTCACCGCTGGCGGCCTCGAAGACCGTGTAGCCCTTGTTGGTCAGGGCGCGGGCGGCAAACAGGCGGACGGGATCCTCATCCTCGACCAGCAGGATGGTGCCGCGCCCGGTCAGATCCATCAGGCGTTCGCGACTGCCCTCCTCCTGCAGGTCTTCGCCTTCCCTCACTTCATGAAGGGGCAGATAGATCCTGAAGCTGGTTCCCTTGCCCGGTGTACTGTCCACCTGAATGAAACCGCCCGTCTGCTTGATGATGCCGTAAACGGTGCTGAGGCCGAGACCGGTTCCCGCCCCCACCTCCTTGGTGGTGAAAAAGGGATCGAAAATCTTGCCGAGGATTTCCTTCTCGATCCCCTTGCCGGTATCGCTGACCTCGATCATGGCATAATCGCCGGGAGGAATGCTGTCCTCGCCGCTGGCCTGTTCCTCGCTGAAGGAGGCATTGTCGGTGCGAATCGTCAGCATGCCGCCGCCGGGCATGGCATCGCGGGCGTTGACCGCCAGATTGATGATCACCTGCTCAAGCTGCCCCTGATCGACCTTGACCAGGCCGACATCGGCGCCGTTGATCACCTTCAGTTCGATCTTTTCGCCGATCAGGCGGCGCAGCAGGTTGGACAGTTCCGCGAACACATCGGAAAGCACCAGCACCTTGGGGCGGAGGGTCTGCTGGCGCGAAAAGGCAAGAAGCTGGCGCACCAGATTGGCGGCGCGATTGGCGTTCTGCTTGATATGCATGATATCGGAAAAGGACTGATCCCCTGCCGGATGGCGCAGCAGCAGCAGATCGCAGAAACCGATCATCGCCGTCAGCAGATTGTTGAAGTCATGGGCGACGCCGCCGGCAAGCTGACCGATCGCCTGCATCTTCTGGCTCTGCACGAACTGGATTTCCAGCTTCTTCTGTTCCGTCGTATCGATCAGATAAAGCAGGAAGGGCGGGCCGCCGCTCTTGCTCTCCCCGATATGGGAGACATAAAGCTGCACCGTGCGCTCGCCGCCGATGGAGATTTCATCGGGCGCCGCCACCCGCCCGCCCTCGCGCACCAGCGCCAGGCGTTTTTTCAGGCGGGCGCGGGCATCCTCGTCCAGCAGGGAGAATACGTCCCGGCCGACCGGGCTGTCCTTCAGCCCGGCGATCTTGCGAAAGGCCCGGTTCGCCTCGGCAATGCGACCGCTGCGCTCCAGCCACAGAATGCCGATCGGCGCATGTTCGAAGAAGCGGCGGAAATGTTTCTCCGCCTTCTTCAGGGCGGATTCGAGCTGACGTTCCTCGGTCATGTCGCGGACGACGGCATGAACGGCGGCGATATTGCCGTTCCCGTCAAGGGTCACGCTCTGGGTGATGCGCACCGGGCGCATGGTGCCGTCACGGCTGAGCAGACGACCGTCGCGGGTAAGGCGCAGTTCGGCATTGGCGGCGGCACCGTTTTCGCGGATTTTCCCGGCATCGATCGCGGCACCGACGATCAGATCGGCAATGGTGGCCCCCTCCTCCACCAGATCCGCCGGATCGGCGCCGATCCAGGCGGCCAGCGTCGCATTGACATAGGTGGGATAACCTTCCCCATCCGCGGCATAGAAACCGACCGGCGCCTTTTCGACGAAATCGGCCACGCGCCGTTCGGCCAGTTCCATCTTGCGGCGCATCTGGTATTCCGCCGTCTCATCGGAAACGAACCACAATACCCCGCCTTCGGCCATCGCCGGATAACGGGCCGCCACGGCCAGGCACCGTTCCCCGCCGCGGCCATCGGGCACGATGATCTCGACACGGGGCAGGCCGCCGGCGCGGGCCTCCCTTTCGACCAGATCGATGGCGGCGAGGGCCTCCTCCCGACCTGCGAACAATTCGCGCAGGTTGCGGACCGGGGCCCGATCGTCCAGCCCCATGGTCCGCCTGTAGCTTTCATTGGCATAAATCACCCGCCCGTCATCGGCAGCGATGAAACGCCCCTTGGGGCTTTCATCGACCGTACGGGCCAGCAATTGCGCCATCGCCTGTTCGCGGCGATAAATCAGCCCCATCGCCATGCCAGAAGCCGCCATGAGCCCGATCGCCAGCAGAACGATGGTCATGGCCAGCGGCAGGCCCAGATCGTCCTTCAGCAGCAGTGCCGCAGGCCCTGCAATGGCGGCAAGAAGGGTCAGCGCCACAAAAACGGCGGGACTCGCCAGTTTCGGCATCAGTTTTCCCATTCCCGGCATATCCTTCATCCCCGGCCCCGCGGACGACGCAGGCGCATCACATAGCTGATGATTTCCGCAACCGCCTGATAATGTTCGACCGGAATTTCCTGGTCCAGATCGGCACTGGCATAAAGGGCTCGTGCCAGCGGCGGATTTTCGACGATCGCAACGTCGTTCTCCTCGGCGATCTCGCGAATCTTCAGGGCGATCGCATCCTGCCCCAGCGCCACGACCATCGGCGCATTCATTGTATCGGCATCGTATTTCAGCGCCACGGCATAATGGGTCGGATTGGTGACCACGACATCCGCATCGGGCACCGCCGCCATCATGCGCTTGCGCGAACGTTCCTGACGCAGCGCACGGATGCGCGCCTTGATCTGCGGATCGCCCTCGGCCTGTTTGAATTCGTCCTTCAGCTCCTGCTTGCTCATGCGCAGGCTTTTCGTGTGCTCCCAGCGCTGATAAAGGTAATCGGCCGCCGCAATCACCGTCACGACCGACAATACGCCGACCAGCATCACCAGCGAAAGATCGCGCACGGTGCGCAGAATCTGCACCATGTCGAAGGAGACCATCTGCGGCAGATAATCGACCTTGGGCCAGATCAGCACGCCAATGATCACGGCCACAATGGTGATCTTCAGAATACCCTTGAGAAAATCGACCAGATTGCGCAGGGAAAACTGGCGCTTGAATCCGCCCAGCGGCGAAACCTTGGAGAATTTCGGTTTCAGCCGTTCCGCCGTCAGCACCGGGCGGTGCTGCAGCACATTGCCGGCAATCCCCATGATGGCCAGCAGCAGCAGGATCGGCGCCAGAACGGCGATCAGCTCGCCCAGCAAGTCGCGCAGATCTTGCAGCAACGCCCCCTGATCGAGCGCGATCAGATGGGGCTGTTCGAGAAAGCGACGGATGATGCGGGCGATGTCGGCGCCGGCCGATGCCGAGAATATCCCCACCACCAGCGTCATGCCCAGCAGCATGAACCAGTGGCCGACATCCTGACTTTTCGGCACCTGGCCTTTCTCATGCGCCTCTTCCAGCTTTTTGGCCGAGGGCTCTTCCGTTTTTTCCGATTGATCCTGATCCGCCACGTCAGGCCCCGATGATGAAGAAACCGATGGTTCGGGTCACATGATCCTGGAACCACAGCATCGCCGCCGAAAACACCACCGCCAGCAGAAAGAAGGCCACGGCGATCTGCAGCGGCATGATGATGAAAAACACCTGCATCTGCGGCATCAGCCGGTTCACCAGCCCCATGCCGATATACAGGATCAGGGAATAGACCAGAAACGGCGCGGCAATCTGGATGCCGAGCTTGAAGGAAGCGACCACCGTATCGGTGGCCAGACGGGCGAAATCCGCCATTTCCGGCAGGCGTCCGGGCGGAAACAGGGTGTAACTGTCGCGCACGGCTTCCAGAAACAGATAATGCAGATCGGCGGTCATGATCACCATGACCCCGACGAGAGTCATGAAACTGCCGACAATGGCATTCTGCTGCCCCTGTGTGGGATCAAAACCCTGGGCGATACCCAGACTGCTCTGAAAGGAGATCACCGTTCCGGCCACATGCAGGCCCGACAGCATCATTCTTGCCACCAGACCGATCATCAATCCCACAAGACTTTCGGAGAGAACGACCCACAACAGGGTCAGGGGCGCTTCCGGCAGGGGCGGCAGCAGCGGCCTGAGCGGCGCCAGCATGACGAAGCTGACGGCCAGGGCGATGGCCAGACGCACGCGGGCGGGAATGAAGCGTTCGCCAAATCCCGGCACGATCATCATCATGGCGCCGACGCGCAGGAAAACGGCGAAAAAGGCGAATATCGTTTCTGGCAGGATCTGCTGAAGCATGCCGGGACGCTATTGCAGATTGGCGATGCGCGCCGCGATTTCCTCCATGAAGGTGGACATGCTCGCCATCATGAAGGGCATCAGGATCAGCAGGCTGAGAAAGATGGCAATCATCTTCGGCACGAAGGTGAGCGTCAATTCCTGAATTTGGGTCAATGCCTGAAACAGGGAAATCAGCAGGCCGACGCCGAGCGCGATCAGCATGATCGGCCCGGCGACCTTCAGCAGCACGAAGATGGCATCGCGGGCAAGATCGACGACTTCGGCTGAGGTCATGGCTCTTTTCCTTTGCATTCCCCGTCGTGCCCGCCGCAGCCCCATTACGATGCGTGGCGCTCGCCGGTTCCGCATGCCGCACCGGCCCGGGCAGGCAGCGACGTCAGATCGGCATGCGCAGAATTTCCTGATAGGCGGCCACCACCCGGTCGCGCACGGCCACCACCGTCTGCAGGGTTACTTCCGCATTGGCAACGGCGGTAACGATATCGGTAATTTCTGCATCCTTCGTCACCGATTGTAAAGAGACGGTTTCGTTCTGCCTGCCGACATCGACGGCCCCTTCCGCGGCACGTTCGAGCATTTTGGCGAAGCTGCCGCCTTCGGCCTGCCCGGCACCGACCTTATCGCCGCCGTCCAGCCCGCCTTTGCCCAGTTGCTGCAGCGCCTTGCCATAGGCGGAGGCGGCCGCGTTCACATTCACTGCCATGGTTCTTCTCCTTCAGCCGTCAGGAGCGCAGAATATCGATCGTGCGCATCAGCATGGCCTTCGATGCCTCGATCACGTTGAGATTGGCTTCATAGGAGCGCTGCGCCTCCTTCATATCCATCATTTCGATCAGGCTGTTGACATTCGGGGTGCGGACATAGCCATTGGCATCGGCGCCGGGGTGATCGGGATCGTATTTCATCCCGAAATCCGACCGGTCCACGCCGATGCGGCGCACCTTCACCATTTCGGCGCCGGTGGCCTTGTCCAGTTCGCTCCTGAAGGTGATGATCTTGCGCCGGTAAGGGTCTTCGTTCGGGCTCAGCGGCAAGGTATTGGCATTGGCGAGGTTTTCACTGAGGACCCGCAGCCGCTGCCCCTGGGCCCGCATGCCCGAGGCCGAAATCAGCATCGACTTGATCAGTTCTGTTGCCATGTCAAACCTCCACTATCCCGGGCGATGCGTTCATCGCCCCGCCCGCATCTCCGCCGCCTGCTATTTACCGCCGATGGCTGCCTTGATCAGCCCGACCTGCTTGCGGTACAGGTTGACCGTCAATTCGTAATCGATACGGTTTTCCGCCACTTTCAGCATCTGTTCTTCCAGGGAAACGGCATTGCCGTCTGGGGCTTCCTCATATGTACGCCGCTGCTTGGGCGCCTTGTATTCCGGCCGTTCCGTCCCGGTGGCGATGTGATTGGCCCGCGTGGTCCTGGCGGTAAATTTCGGTTTCTGCGCATGTAGCAATTCGCTGAAGCTCGGCTGCTTCAGATCGCGCGGACGGTAGCCGGGCGTATCGGCATTGGCGATGTTTTCCGCCAGAACCTTCTGGCGCTGATTCAGCCATTCCATACGTTTCTGCAATGCCTGAAACAGGGTGATGGAATTCAGATCCATGGCCTCTTCCCATGCCGCTTCCGTAACAAGTCATCCACCGCGCCCCGCCTCCGGGCATCGTCCGGAAATCCGGAAAATGGATGGCATTTTATTAAAACCTGCTGCCGATTATGGGGGGCAATTATTAACAAATTGGTAACGAATGGCGCCGCCGCTGGCGGAATCCGCCAAGAAGAGGCGGGTGAAACGGCGGAATTTTAAGGATTATTAACCATATTCAGCGACTCTGGGCCTGCCGGAAGGCGGCCGGGCCTCCTGGCAGGTCCTGACGGCCCACCGCATCTGCAAAGGATGAAGCCCCGCCATGGCCGATGAAGATCACGGAAAGCCACCCCACCCCGGGCGGAAAGATTTGTCCCAAGGGCTGAACGCCACCCCTTTGCCCGAACCGGGAACATCCGTCGCCGTGGCCCTGGACGGCAATGGCGCCGATGACGGCGTGCCGCGTATTACCGCCACGGGGCGCGGCGCGGTCGCCGAACAGATCCTCAGCATCGCCTTCGAACGCGGGATCAGGGTGCGTCAGGATGCCGACCTTGCGGAAATACTGGCCAAATTCGATATCGACAGCCCCGTGCCTGTCGAGGCCCTTGCCGCGGTTGCCGAGATTCTCAGTTACGTCTACCTTAGCAACAGCCAGCAGGTGCATGAAACGCCCGCAGAGGAAGCTCCAGCCCCGAGAGAGGATGAAACGTCATGACCGGAAAAGGCATCGACAAGGAAATCGAGGAACTGACCGCGCTGCTGTGCCGCGCCAATGCCAATCCGGACAAGGCGGATCTGAGCGGGCTGACCGACCGGATCAAACTGCTGGGCAAGCGCATCATGGAGGCGCCGGTCGAGGAACGGGCCAGCTATCTCGATGCGCTGAACGCCTTGCTGGGCGAGCTGGATACAGCGGGCAAGACCTTTCAGAAACTGGCGGATGAGAAATGAGGCCCGACACCGCGACAACCCGGCATAGAACCGCCATGAGCAAAAACTGACACCAGCCGGCCGGAACACAGATGGAATTCAGCGAATACTTCAGATTTCTCGCCGCCCTGGCGCTGGTGCTGGCCCTGATCGCCTTGCTGGCGGCGCTGGCCAAACGCTTCGGCATGGTGCCCCGCATCACCGATGCCCGGGGCAGGAAGGGGCGGATCGGCATCGTCGAGGTGCGCCCCGTCGATGCCCGGCGGCGGCTGGTGCTGATCCGCCGCGACGATGTCGAATATCTTCTGCTGATCTCCCCCCAGCACGAAACGGTCATCGAAGGGCCGATCCCCGCCATGGATGACGGGCTGTCGCCCTCCGCCACCGCCCCACCGCCTGAGCAAACCGGCAAGGAGCAGGAAAGTTGAGCACCCCCCGAATATTCCGCCTTCCCGCCGCCATGCGGGCGGCCATGCCGGTATTGGTGTCGCTGGCCATCGTGATTGCGGCCGCGCCCGCACTGGCGCAGCAGTTGAATATCGATCTCGGCGAAGGCGGCACGTTGACCGGGCGCATTGTCCAGCTCGTCCTGCTGCTGACGGTTCTCTCCCTCGCCCCCGGCATTCTGATGATGGTCACCTCCTTTACCCGGATCATCGTCGTGCTCTCGCTGCTGCGCAATGCCATGGGGGTGCAGCAGACACCGCCGAATGTGGTGCTGATCAGCCTGGCGCTGTTTCTGACCGGCTTCATCATGGCTCCCACCTTCGAGGCGTCCTGGAAACAGGGCATCGCGCCGCTGATCAACGAGGAAATCGACGAACAGACGGCCTTCACGCGCACGGTGGCGCCGCTGCACGATTTCATGATGCGCAATGTGCGCGAAAAGGATCTGCTGCTGTTCACCGATATCGCCAAGCTCGACACCAACGGCCTGGCGCCGGAGGACATGCCCCTGCGGGTGCTGATCCCGGCCTTCATGGTCAGCGAACTGAAAAAGGCCTTTGAAATCGGCTTTCTGCTGTTCGTGCCCTTTCTGGTCATCGACATGGTCGTCGCCAGCGTGCTGATGAGCATGGGCATGATGATGCTGCCGCCGATCATCATCTCCCTGCCCTTCAAGCTGATCTTTTTCGTGATGGTCGATGGCTGGGGCCTTGTCGCCCGCTCCCTGGTCGAAAGCTACCAGTAAGCAAAATGCCTGCGGCCCGAAGGATATCCCGCGGGCCGCAGCGAAATCGGGGGATGAGGACAGGATTACCGGTCGGCCACCCGAATGACGATGCGCCCGCGCACCCGCCCGGCCAGGATATCGTTTGCCAGTTCCGGCACCCGCTCCAGCGGCTCTTCGGTGACGATGTCGAGAAGTTTTTCACGCGGCAGATCCCGTGCCAGACGATCCCACGCCTGACGGCGCAAATCCATCGGCGCCATGACCGAATCCACGCCGGCCAGGGTGACGCTACGCAGGATAAAGGGGAAAACGGTGACCGGCAGGTCGATACCGCCCGCCAACCCGCAGGCAGCGACACAACCGCCGTAACGGGTCTGGGAAAGCAGATTGGCCAGCGTTTTCGAGCCGACCGAATCGACCGCCCCGGCCCATTGCTCACGCCCGAGGGGCTTGGGATCGCCGGCAAGCGTCGCCCGGTCCATGACCGATGCCGCGCCGAGCCCCTTCAGATAATCGTGAATTTCGGCCCGCCCGGTCACGGCAATCACTTCGTAACCCAGCTTGGCCAGAACGGCGGTGGCGACAGAACCGACACCGCCGCCGGCGCCGGTCACTACCACCGGCCCCTTATCCGGGGTGACGTCATGACGTTCCAGGGCCATGACACAGAGCATCGCCGTATATCCGGCGGTGCCGATGGCCATGGTCTCCTTCAGGGTGAAACCCTCCGGTCTTTTCAGCAGCCATTCGGATCTGAGGCGCTGGCGCTGGCTGTAGCCGCCCCAGTATTTTTCGCTGAGGCCGAAACCGTTGACGATGACCTCGGTGCCGGGGGGGAAATCGGGATTGTCGCTTTCGGCCACCACCCCGGCCAGATCGATACCGCAGACCATGGGGAAGGATTTGCAGATCGGGCTTTTCGCCGCCACTGCCAGGCCGTCCTTGTAATTGAGTGTCGAATACCGCACATCGACAAGAACGTCGCCTTCGGGCAGGTCGTCCGGCGTCAGTTCCTTCAGTACAGCGGGTTTTTTGGCCTCTTCGGCCACGATCGCCTTGAATGCAGCGGTCATATCACCCCTCCTTGATTGTGATTATTGTCGAGCCGCGCCAAGGCTATCCTGAAAACGCACCGCTTGACCATGCGCCAAATTGGCCAAGGCCCCCTCGCGCATGGCGAAATGACCGCGCACCAGGGTCGCCACCGGCCAGCCGGTCACCTTCCTGCCGGCAAAGGGGGTCCAGCCGCATTTGCTGACGATCCACTGATCGGTGATCTCACGCCGCGCCTTCAGATCGACGATGGTGAAATCGGCATCGTAGCCCAGCGCCAGCCGGCCCTTGCCTGCCAGCCCGTAAATGCGCGCCACCCCTTCACTGGTCAGATCGACGAAATGTTCGAGGGAAAGCCGCCCCGCCGCCACATGATCGAGCATGACGGGCACCAGCGTCTGCACCCCCGGCATGCCCGACGGGCTCTGCGGATAGGGTCTGGCCTTTTCCTCGCGGCTGTGCGGGGCATGATCGGAACCGATGACATCGACCAGCCCGCCTGAAAGCGCCCGCCACAGGGCCAGGCGGTGGCCGCCGTCGCGGATCGGCGGGTTCATCTGAGCGAGGGTGCCGAGCCGCTCGTAACAAGCCGGCGCCTCCAGGGTCAGATGCTGGGGCGTCACCTCGACCGTTGCGATATCGCGATATTCCTGCAGCAAGGCCATTTCCGCCGCCGTGGTGACATGCAGCACATGCACCCGCCGCCCGGCCCGGCGCGCCAGACGCAGCAGCCGTTCCGTGGCGCGATAGGCGGTTTCGGCATCGCGCCACAGCGGATGGGTGCCGGCATCGCCCTTGGCCAGGTCGCGACGCTCCCTCAGCCGTTGCTCGTCCTCGCAATGAACGGCCATGCGCCTGCGCCCGTTCGTCAGCACCCGGGCGATGGTTTCATCGTCGGCAACCAGCAGATTGCCGGTGGACGAGCCCATGAACAGCTTCACCCCGGCGCAGCCCGGCAGATTTTCCAATGCCGCCAGCACATCGACGTTGTCGGCCGTGGCGCCGATGAAAAAGGCATGATCGACATAGGCGCGACCGTCGGCCAGTTTCAGCTTTTCTTCCAGCCGCGCCGCGCTGTCGGTCGCCGGGGTCGTGTTCGGCATTTCGAAGATCGCCGTCACCCCGCCCAGCGCCGCCGCCGCCGTGCCCGTGGCCAGATCCTCCTTATGCTCCAGCCCCGGTTCGCGGAAATGCACCTGGCTGTCGATCACCCCCGGCAGCACATGCAGCCCCGTGGCATCGAAAATCTCCGCCGCCCCGGCCCGGCCCAGATCGCCGATTTCGGCGATACGCCCGTCCCGCACCGCGATATCGGCGCATTCCCGCCCCCGCTGGGTCACCAGCGTGCCGCCGCGGATAATCAGATCGAAGGATGGGCTCATGACGGCCGGCTCAATCGGCGAAGGGGTCGTGAACGAGGATCGTGTCCTCGCGTTCCGGCGAGGTCGAAACCATGGCCACCGGCGCCTCGATCAGTTCCTCGATCCGGCGGATATATTTGATCGCGGTGGCCGGCAGATCGGCCCAGCTTCGCGCCCCGGCGGTGCTGTCCGGCCATCCCTCCATGGTTTCGTAGATCGGTTCGACCCGGGCCTGCCGGCGCATGTTGGAAGGGAAATGATCGAGCCTTTCGCCATCCAGCATATAGCCGACGCAGACCTTCAGCTCCTTCATGCCATCGAGCACATCGAGCTTGGTCAGGGCGATGCCGTCGACGCCGTTGGTCTTCATCGCCTGGCGGACCAGAACGGCATCGAACCAGCCGCAGCGGCGCGCGCGTCCGGTCACGGTGCCGAATTCATGGCCGCGTTCGCCCAGCCCGCGCCCGACATCGTCATCCAGTTCGGTCGGAAACGGCCCTGAACCGACCCGCGTCGTATAGGCCTTGGTGATGCCGAGAACATAGCCGATCGCCTGCGGCCCCATGCCCGAACCGGTCGCCGCCTGCCCGGCAATGGTGTTGGAGGAAGTGACGAAAGGATAGGTGCCGTAATCGATATCGAGCATCGCCCCCTGGGCACCTTCGAACAATACGCGACGTCCGCGACGGCGGTATTCGTCCAGCCGCCGCCAGACGACATCGGCAAAGGGCAGAATCCGGGGCGCGATCACCTTCAGCTCGGCCAGCAGCCCGTCCGCATCGATCACTTCGGCCCCCAGACCGGCGCGCAGGGCGTTGTGATGACCCAGCAGGGCATCGATACGCATTTTCAGGGTTTCCTCGTCCGCCAGATCGCAGACGCGAATCGCCCTACGGCCGACCTTATCCTCATAGGCGGGGCCGATGCCGCGCCGCGTCGTGCCGATCTTGGCCCCGGCGCGCGCATCTTCGCGCAGGGCATCGAGATCCCGGTGCAACGGCAGGATCAGCACGGCGTTATCGGCGATCTTCAGCGTATCGGGGGTGACGGAAACGCCTTGCGCGCGCAGGCGTTCGATTTCCTCATCCAGCGCCCAGGGATCGATGACGACGCCATTGCCGATAATGCCGAGCTTGCCCGGCCGCACCACGCCCGAGGGTAGCAGGCTGAGCTTGTAGACCTTGCCGTCGATCACCAGGGTATGGCCGGCATTGTGCCCGCCCTGAAAGCGCACGACGACATCGGCCCGTTCCGACAGCCAGTCGACGATCTTGCCCTTGCCTTCATCCCCCCATTGTGTTCCGACGACGACGACATTGGTCATAACGATACCCTCCGGTACTGCACGGGCGCCCAGGCAACGGCCTTCAGCGCGTGGAAATAATGCGGTTGTTCAGAAATACGTATTGGCAGCCCAGCGCACGCGCCGCCGCCTTCGGATCCTCTTCCGGTTCCAGACCGGCCAGCGTCCGCCAGCCCTTGTGGCGCAGTTCGAGACAGCGGCGCGGCGGCACGCCATGGGGCACGTAAAGGCTGATGCCGCCATTATCATGAGGCAGCGCACGCAGAATCGTATCCATGTACAGGGTGAAACCGCAGGCCGGTTCCGGCTTGCCCGCCCCGGTGACATAGCGCCCGCCCCGGCCCAGTTCGCCGCGCACGCCCCGGGCGAACAGGGTGAAGGCAATACCGCTTTGATATTCGAAGCCGTGATATTCGCCGGGATCGATGGTCAGCTGCTGATCGGGATAGACATCGAGAATGCCGTCGACAAGATCGGAGAGCGCGGCAATCATCGCCGCCGCCTCCGCCCCCAGCGGCAGGGCGCGAAGCCGGGCGATGCCGCGCCGGGCCGCGCCCGCGGCCGGCAGCAGATCCATCAACGGCGTATCCGCCGCCCCGGCCACCGCCGCCAGCGCCGCCGCATCCTTGGCATCCAGCGCATTGCGCGCCGCTGCCGTCATCTCCTCGTCAAATCCGTATTGACGGCAGATCGCAGGCACCAGCGCCGGCAGGGTCAGATCGATGGACAATCCGCACACGCCGAGCGCATTCAGGGATTCCACCGCCAGCAGCACCACTTCCAGATCGGCATTCAGGGCATCGCTGCCGACCAGTTCCACCCCGGCCTGGGCGAACTGGCGTTCGGGGCGAAGCTGGGTGCCGGAAACGCGCAGCACCTGCCCGGCATAGCACAGACGCAGCGGACGCGGTTCATGGGCCAGACGGGTCGAGACGATCCGCGCCACCTGTGGCGTCATATCGGCACGCACCCCCATCATGCGCTGGGATACGGGATCCATCAGGCGGAAGGTCTGCCCGGACAGGGCCGCACCCGGACCGCTGAGCAGCGATTCCTCGAATTCCACCAGCGGCGGCTTGATGCGTTCATAGCCATTGGCGGCGAAACAGGCGATCAGCGTATTGATCGCACGGGCTTCATGCCGGGCCTCCGGCGGCAGGCCGTCATGCAGCCCCGCCGGCAACAGCGCTTTGTCGTTCGCTTTTTCCATTTCGGGCCGTTTAAAGCACAAAAAACCCCCGAGGCCAACCGCAGCCACGGGGGTTTTTCGCTTTTCTGTGTCGGTATCAGAAATTCAGCGCCTGAACCCGGCGCACATGCGGCAGGCTGCGCACCTTCTCCAGCACGTCATCGGGAATGGCGCCATCGACCTCGATCAGGGCAATGGCCTCGCCCCCCTCGGCGGCACGGCCAAGATGGAAGGTGGCGATATTGACCCCGGCATCGCCCAGCGCCGAACCCAGGGCGCCAATGAAGCCGGGCTTGTCTTCATTGACGACATAGAGCATATGCGGCCCGACATCGGCCTCGACCGAAATCCCCTCGATCTGCACCAGACGCGGGCGCTGATCGGCAAACAGCGTGCCGGCCACATCGCGGGTGCGCCGTTCGGTGGTCACCGTCAGGCGGATCAGGGTCGGATAATCGCCGGGCCGTTCGGTCTTGACCTCGGATAGCTCGATATCGCGTTCGCGGGCAACCACCGGGGCGTTGACCATGTTGACCGAATCCATCAGCGGCCGCAGCAGCCCTTCGAGGATGACGGCGCTCAGCGGCTTGGTATTCAGCTCCGTCACATGGCCTTCATATTCGATCACCACCTTCTTCAGCCCGGTTTCGGTGATCTGACCGGCAAAGCTGCCGATCTGTTCGGCCAGCTTCACATAGGGCTTCAGCTTCGGCGCTTCCTCGGCACTGATCGAAGCCATGTTCAGCGCATTGCTGACGGCGCCCAGCAGCAGGAAATCCGCCATCTGTTCGGCCACCTGCACCGCGACGTTTTCCTGCGCCTCGCGGGTGCTGGCGCCCAGATGCGGCGTGGTAATGACGTTTTCCATGCCGAACAGAATGTTCTCGTGCGCCGGTTCGCTGGAGAATACGTCCAGCGCCGCCCCGGCGACATGGCCCGCTTCCAGCGCCGCCTTCAGATCCTCTTCCACCACCAGGCCGCCGCGGGCGCAGTTGACAATGCGCACGCCCTCGCGGGTCTTGGCCAGGTTTTCGGCATTGATGATGCCCCTGGTACTGTCGGTCAGCGGCGTATGCAGGGAAATGAAATCGGCCCTGGCGAACAGCTCGTCCAACTCCACCTTCTCCACCCCCAGATCGACGGCACGTTCCGCCGACAGATAGGGATCGTAGGCAACGACCTTCATCTTCAGCCCCAGGGCGCGGTCGGCGACGATGGATCCGATATTGCCGCAGCCGATGATGCCGAGGGTCTTGCCAAACAGCTCCACCCCCATGAAGCGGGATTTCTCCCACTTGCCGGCCTGGGTCGAACGATCCGCCTGCGGAATCTGCCGGGCGATCGCCATCATCATCGCAATGGCGTGTTCGGCCGTGGTGATCGAATTGCCGAAGGGAGTGTTCATCACGCAGACGCCCTTGGCGGTCGCGGCGGGAATATCGATATTATCGACACCGATACCGGCCCGGCCGATCACCTTGAGATTATCGGCCCGGTCGAGAATCTTCGGCGTCACCTTGGTCGCCGAACGAATGGCCAGGCCATCGTATTTGCCGATGATTTCAGCCAGTTCGTCCTTCGACAGGCCAGTGATCTCATCGACCTCGATCCCGCGTTCGCGGAAGATGCGCGCCGCCAGCGGGCTCATCTTGTCGGAAATAAGAACCTTTACCATCTTCACTTCTCCACAACCCGCTGTTTCACTTCGCCGAAGGCCCAGTCGAGCCAGGGCAGCAATGCCTGCACATCCTCTTTCTCTATCGTCGCGCCGCACCAGATCCGCAGGCCGGGCGGGGCATCGCGATAGGCGCCGATGTCATAGGCGGCGTCTTCCTCCTCAAGCAGGGAGGCCAGCATCTTCGCCGCCTTCGCCTGCACCGCCTCATCGGCGGCGGCGATATCGGCATCGACGATTTTCAGACAGACGGAGGTGGAAGAGCGAATATCCTTCCGCCGGGGCAGGAAATCGACCCAGTCGGTTCTTTCGACCCATTCCTCGATCACGGCAAGATTGTCGCGGCTGCGTTCGATGGCGGCGGGCAGGCCGCCGATTTTCTCGAACCAGGCCAGGGAATCCAGCGCATCCTCGACCGCCAGCATCGACGGCGTGTTGATGGTGGCACCTTTGAAGATACCCTCGATCAGCTTGCCGCCCTTGGTCAGGCGGAAAATCTTCGGCAACGGCCAGGGCGGCGTGTGGCTTTCCAGCCGCTCAACCGCGCGCGGGGAGAGAACGATCATGCCGTGCGCGGCCTCCCCGCCCATCACCTTCTGCCAGGACCAGGTGGTCACATCCAGCTTGTCCCAGGGCAGATCCATGGCGAAGGCGGCAGAGGTAGCATCGCAGATGCTCAGCCCCTCGCGATCGGCGGCGATCCAGTCGCCATCGGGCACGCGGACGCCGGAAGTGGTGCCGTTCCAAGTGAAAACGACGTCGCGCCGCCAATCGACCGCCGCCAGATCCGGCAGTTCGCCATAAGGGGCGTTCAGGGTGCGGACATCGTCAAGACGAAGCTGTTTGGTCACATCGGTGACCCAGCCGGCGCCGAAGCTTTCCCAGGCCAGCATGTCGACGCCGCGGGCACCGAGCAGCGACCACAGGGCCATCTCCACCGCGCCGGTGTCGGAGGCCGGGACGATGCCGATGCGGTAATCCTCCGGAATGGCGAGGATGCGCCGCGTACGGTCGATCACTTCCTGCAGTTTGGCTTTGCCGGGGGTGGAGCGGTGCGAACGGCCAAGACAGGCATCGTTCAGGACTTCAGGCTTCCATCCGGGCCGTTTCTTGCACGGACCGGACGAAAAGAAGGGCGCACGCGGGCGCCGCGACGGTTTCGTCGTCATATATGCGTTCCCTCTCAGAACGTTGCACCCCGTTGGGGGGGTGTGACCCGCCGCCGAAACTAGATACCGCGCCGCCCCTGTCAAGCCGATATTGCAGCGCAGCATGAATTTGTCGCCAAATCCCGTAACAGCCGTTACAGAGGCGGGCGACGGGCGGCCGGCTTGTCCGGATATTACAAAAAACCGCGCCGTTCCCGTTGGCTCTGCCTCATGGCAGGCGAATCATTCCCTCCATATACAGAACCGCATGCCCCTGCAGATAGACGCGGCCGCCGCCGATCTCGCCCAGAATCTCGCCCCCGCGCGGGGATGCCTGGCGGGCCAGCAGCCGCTGGCGCCCCAGCCGTTCGGCCCAATAGGGCAGCAATATGCAATGGGCGAAGCCGGTAACGGGGTCTTCGGGAATGCCTTCGTTCGGGGCAAAGAAGCGGCTGATGCAATCGTAACCGTCCTCGCCGGGTGCCGTGGCGATCACCCCGAAAGGGGCCAGCCCGGCCACGGCCGCCATATCGGGCCTCAGTTCCCGCACCTGCCGCCCATCGGCAAAGACCGCCATCAGCGTACCGTCGCAGCCATGCACCTCTGCCGGCATTTCGCCAAGCGCCTGGGCGACGGCCGCCGCCGTCACCGGGCTTGCCTGCAGGGCGAACGCCGGAAAATCGAGGCGGAGGCGCCCCTCCTCCCCGTCATCGACGCGCAAAAGCCCGCTTTTGCTCTCAAAGCGCAGCTCTCCCCCATGACCGAGACGGCGGAGCACGAAGGCGCTCGCCAATGTCGCATGACCGCAAAGCGGAACCTCGTTCACCGGCGTGAACCAGCGCAGCAGAAAACGGTCGCCGCGATCGATGACATAGGCGGTTTCCGCCAGATTGTTCTCGGCGGCGATATTCTGCAGCAGCGAATCCTCCGGCCAGTCTTCCAGCAGGCAGACGGCGGCAGGATTGCCCGCGAATAATTGCCCGGTAAAGGCATCGACCTGAAATATTTCGATATCCATTTTTCGCCCTTTCCTTTCCAGGGGCTGGCCCCTAAGACCTCTGCGACCCTGCCATGGCGCGCCGGCCCTGCAGCACGGTCCAGGCGACCGATAATGCGAAGATGAGCGTTGCGGCGCCGATCCTCTCCCCCAGCAACAGGGCGGACCCGGCAAGGGTGATAAACAATTGCAGCAACTGTACCTGACCGATGCGCGCGATGCCGCCCATCGCCATCGCCCGGTTCCAGAAATAGAAGCCGAGAAACTGGCTGAACACACCGAGATAGGCGAAGGCAGACAAGGCCGGAAGCCCGGCCTGCCGCCAATCGGCGCCTTCCGCCGTCCATATGAAAGCGCCAGCCATCGGCGGCAGGGCCAGCAACAGGGCCCAGGCGATGGCCTCCAGCCCGCCGATGCGCCGCGCCAGATCGCCGCTGAAGGCGTAGCCGACGCCGGCACAGAGAACGGACAGAAGCAGGAACAGATCGCCCTCGGCAAAAGACAGCAGGCCGAAATCATGGAGCACATAACCGATGACCAGCCCCGCCCCGGCGCAGGCCCACAGCCAGAAACGCCCGTTCAGGCGTTCGCCCTTGAACAGGGTGGCGGCCACCGCCGTTATCAGCGGCAATATTCCCAGCACCACGGCCCCATGCGCGGCGGGCAGACCCTGCATCGCCAGAGAGGAAAACAACGGAAACCCCAGAACCAGGCACAGAAACACCATTGCCAGCCCGCCAAGGTCTTGCCCCCGGGGCAGCGGCGCACGGCGGACCGCCAGAAAGGCCGCGGCCAGAAGCCCCGCAATCAGCCCCCGCCCCAGGGTAACGGAAAGCGGCGGCAGATCGGCGACGGCCAACCGCGTCGCGGGCAGGGTCATGGCGAAAATCGTCACCCCCGTCAGGGCAAAGGCATAAGCCTTGTATTCCTCTTTCATGCCTGTTCGCCTCATCCGCGCTTGCTGGCTCGCGCCCTTGCTGGAAATCTCATGAACAGCCTTATTGACATGATATGAACTATTCAATTACTAAAATGACATGGTGTCATTTTTTGATCATCTGCAGATCGATCCCACGGCCCGCCCCCGTTATGCCGCCATAGCCGATGCGCTGGCGGAAGGCATCCGCAACGGCGCTCTGCCCGCGGATAGCAAACTGCCCGCCCACCGGGTGCTGGCCTGGCAACTGCGGACAACGCCGGGTACCATCGCCCATGCCTATCGGCTGCTGGAGGAACGCGGTCTCGTCACCGCCGCGGTCGGCCGGGGCACCTTCGTGCGCGCCGGGGGCGGGGGCGGCAGCGAACCGCTGCGCGAACCGCAGCAGAACGTCATCTACCCGGGGGAACGGCCATCCGGCATCGATCTGTCGCGAAACGCCTTTTCCTCTCACGGCATGGGGCCTTATCTGCGGGAGAGCCTGCGCCATCTGTCCGAAACCGCGGGGGCGGAGGCGCTGAACTATATGCGCCATGACGGCGCGCCGATGCTGAAGGCCGCCGGACGGTCCTGGATGGCGCGCATCGGCCTCAATCCCACCGAGGAACAGATCGTCTGCTGCAACGGCGCCCATCACGGCCTGTCGCTGTGTCTGGGCGCGCTGGCCCGGCCGGGGGAGGGTATCTTCGTCGAACCGCTGGGATATTTCGGTCTTTACGACATGCTGGCGGCACTGCGCCTGCGCCTGCGCGTCGTCCCGGCGGATCGGCAAGGGATGTGCCCCGATGCGCTGGAAAGCCAGGCGCGGCGCGGGCTGGCACGCATTCTCGTGCTGACGCCGACCCTGTCCAACCCCCTGAACGCCACCATGAGCCTTGCACGCCGCCGCGCCATTGCCGAAATCGCCCGGCGTTACGATCTCACCATCATCGAGGACGATGTCTATGGCTATATGCCCGAACATCGCCCGCCGCCGCTGGCGGCCCTGGCGGGTGAGCGGTGCATTCACGTCACCAGTATTTCCAAGGTGCTGGCAGCCGGGTTGCGCAGCGGCTGGATCGCCGCCCCGCCGCGTTACGGGCAGGCGATCGGCGAAAGGCTGCGCGCCCTGACCCTGGCCCTGCCGCTGCTGGACGGGCTGATTACCGCCCGCTGGCTGAACGAAGGTTTTGCCGACAAGACCATCGCCGCCCGCCGCGCCCTGCTGAAGAGGCGCGCGGCAATGGCACGGGAAGAGCTGGGCGAACACGGCGTCATTTGCAGCGAGGGGGCCCTGCATTGCCTGTTGCCCCTGCCCTCTTCCTGGGAGGCGGGCGATTTCGCCCGCGCGGCGGCAAGGCGCGGGGTGCTGGTCACGCCCCTGTCGGCCTTCGGCGCACCGGGGCGGCAGGAAGATAAGGGCATGAACATGCTGCGCCTGTCCATCGCCGCCCCGCCACGGGACGAGGATCTGCACCGGGCGCTGGCCACCGTCAGGCTTCTGCTGGAATACCGCGAGCTCGGCCGGGATGCGGTGATATGACAGCTTCGGCCATCACTCCCGATAAGAGGCAGGGCGATACGCCATCCGGCGAGAGAAAAGAATAAAACGCCATTGCTACCGCAGTGTCACTTCACCAGACCATGGGCATGATTGAGCGGGCCGTGGCCCTGGCCGAGGCCGGGGGCGGTGCGGATGGCGGCCTGAACGTAATCGCGGGCGCGGGCGACGGCATCGCCCAGTTCCATGCCGGCGGCGAGCCCGGCGGCAATGGCAGAGGCCAGGGTACAGCCGGTGCCATGGGTGTGGCGGCTGTGAATGCGCCTGCCGGTAAAGCGGCGGATGCCATCGCGCGTTACCAGCAGATCGGTCAGTTCATCGCCTTCCAGATGCCCGCCCTTCATCATCACCGCGGCACAGCCCATATCCAGCAATTGCCGTCCGGCGGCTTCCATGTCCTCGACACTGGCGATGGTCCGCCCGGTCAAGGCCTCGGCTTCCGGCAGATTGGGGGTCAGCACCCGGGCGCGGCGGACGATACGTTCGATGAAACGTGCCCCCGTATCTTCATCCAGCAGGCGGGCGCCGCCCTTGGCAACCATCACCGGATCGACCACCAGCGGAATTGAGGCGCCGGCCGCTTCCAGCTCATCGGCGACCGCATCGACAATCTCGCGCCGGTGGAGCATGCCGGTCTTGATGCAATCGGCACCGATATCGTCAAGCACGACGCGAATCTGCCGGCGGACGAAATCGGGCTCCACCTCATGAATGCCATGAACGCCCAGGGTATTCTGTGCCGTCAGCGCCGTGATCGCGGTGGCGGCATAGGCCCCCAGCGCCGTCACCGCCTTGATGTCCGCCTGAATGCCCGCGCCGCCGCCGCTGTCGGATCCGGCAACGATCAGCACCCTTCCCGTCATGCTGTCTCTCCCCCTTATATTCATGACGCCATTCATGACGCCATGGCCTTGCCTGAAGCCGGCGTCATGCCCCCTCGGCACCCCGAATCGCCTCGACGATCCGGCGCACCGCATCTTCGACCAGATCCTCGTTCTCGCCCTGGGCCATGACGCGGATCACCGGTTCCGTGCCCGAGGGGCGGATCACCAGATGCCCCTTTTCGCCCAGTTCCCTTTCCGCCGCGGCAATCGCTTTTTTCACCGCCGCCTTCTCAAGGACTGCCGCACCGCCGATACTGCGCACGCTTTCCAGCTTCTGCGGCAATGGCGTAAACAGGCGACAGGCCTGACTGGCCGGGCGCGAGGAATCGGCGATGACCGCCAGAACCTGCAAGGCCGCGATCAGCCCGTCGCCGGTGGTGGCGAAATCCGACAGAACGATATGGCCCGATTGCTCGCCGCCGACATTGAACCCGTCCTTGCGCATTTTTTCGACCACATAGCGGTCGCCGACGCGGGTGCGGTGCATCGCGATGCCCCGTTCCCCGAGATAAAGCTCCAGCCCCTTGTTCGACATCACGGTGGCGACGATACCATCGCCGCGAAGCCGGCCCTGCGCATGCCAGGAGGTGGCAATCAGGGCCATGAGCTGATCGCCGTCGATCTCCTGGCCCTTCTCATCGCACATGATCAGCCGGTCGGCATCGCCATCGAGGGCAATGCCGATATCCGCGCCGTGTTCCAGCACCTTACGGGCCAGAAAACGCGGATGGGTCGAACCGCAGCCATCGTTGATATTGCGCCCGTTGGGATCGATGCCTTCACTGATCACATTGGCTTCCAGCTCCCACAGCACCGTGGGCGCAACCTTATAGGCGGCGCCATTGGCGCAATCGAGAACGATCTTCAACCCGTTCAGCCGCTTGCCGCGCGGAAAGGTGTTCTTGGCGAATTCGATATAGCGACCCTGGGCATCGTCGATCCGCCGGGCCCGCCCGAGGGAACCCGAATCGGCCAGCAGATCCGCCATGTCGCCATCGATCAGGGCCTCTATCTTTTCCTCGCGCTCATCGGAAAGCTTGTGACCGTCCGGTCCGAACAGTTTGATGCCGTTATCCTCATACGCATTGTGAGAGGCGGAGATCATCACCCCCAGATCGGCCCGCAAGGAGCGGGTCAGCGCCGCCACCGCCGGGGTCGGCATCGGCCCCAGCAGCATCACGTCCATGCCGACGGAGGTAAAACCCGCCGTCAGTGCGTTTTCCAGCATATAGCAGGACAGGCGCGTATACTTGCCGA
>JALXAG010000082.1 GCA_026992315.1 Sneathiellales bacterium
CCATTGCACCCGCTGGTCCTGAAGGCACAGGCGGATTATAAAAGGGCATGATGACGGACCGTCCCTCTTCCCTGCGCCGCGGCTGGACCACCGGCGCCTGTGCCGCCGCTGCCGCCAAGGCGGCCTTTGCCGCCCTGCGGGGCGGGGCCTTTCCCGATCCCGTCACCATCACCCTGCCCGGCGGCCAGCAGCCGGCCTTCGCCCTGGCCCGCAGCCGCCGTGGCGATGATTACGCCATGGCCGGGGTGATCAAGGATGCCGGCGACGACCCCGATGTCACCCATGGGGCGCTGATTCTGGCGACACTGCGCCCGGGCAGGCCGGGGACAGGCATTCGTTTCACTGCCGGCGAAGGGGTCGGCACCGTCACCAGGCCAGGCCTGCCCCTGCCCGTGGGCGAGGCGGCGATCAACCCGATGCCGCGCAAGATGATCGCCAGCGCCATCGCCGATATCGCGGGGGATGAGAATCCCCCCGACCTTACCGTCGAAATCGCCATTCCCGGGGGCGAGGAACTGGCGGCGCGCACATGGAATCCGCGCCTCGGCATTGTGGGCGGATTATCCGTTCTCGGCACGACCGGCATCGTCGTGCCCTTTTCCTGCTCGGCCTGGATCGCCTCCATCCACAGGGGGGTGGATGTCGCCCGCGCCACCGGCTGCCGCCGCATCGTCGCCTGCACCGGTTCGACCAGCGAAGCCGCCATGCGCCGGATACTTGACGATCCGCCGCAGGCCTGGATCGACATGGGCGATTTTATCGGCGGCTTGCTGAAATATCTGCGCCGCCATCCCGTGGAAAATCTGATCGTCGCGGGAGGCTTCGCCAAGATCTGCAAGCTGGCGGCCGGGCATATGGACCTGCATTCCGCCCGCAGCCGGGTCGATTTCGCCTTTCTGGCCGAACAGGCCCGCCATTGCGGCCTCGATGAAGACATCTGCACCGCCATTGCACAGGCCAACACGGCGCTGGAGGTTCTGAACATCGCCCGCGAGCGCGAAAACATCCTGACCCGGCGCATCGCCGCCCTGGCGCGGGAGCGGATCGATACCTTCCTCGAAAACGGCGCCATGAGAAACGAGATCTATATCGTCAGCCGCGAAGGCCGGATCCTTGCCCATGTGCCCTGACATTCGCCCCGAGAATTCGCCCTCCGGACAGCGCCGGAACGCGGCAGCAGCCCCCAGGGTGCTGATCCTCGGCGGCACGGCAGAAGGGCGCGCCCTGTCTCACAGGCTGGATGGCGATTACACGGTGATCTATTCCCTGGCGGGACGCACCCGCCACCCTTTGCCGGCTGCGGGAAAAATCATCAGCGGCGGTTTCGGCGGCAGCGACGGATTGACCGCCTTCCTGAAGCAAGAGGGCATCGCCGCGCTGATCGATGCCACCCACCCCTTTGCCGCCCGCATCAGCGCCGCCGCCGTCAAGGCCGCCGGTGAGGCCGGCATTCCCTGCCTGCACCTTCGCCGCCCGCCCTGGCGGGTCAACCCCGATCACCGCGCCGCGGATTTTACCGAAGCAGCCGCACTGCTTGCCCGCCTGCGCCCGGCCCGCCCGTTCCTCGCTCTGGGGCAGGCGCATCTCGCCCCCTTCGCCGCCGTCCTGCAGGACCGCTTCTGCCTGCTGCGCTTTGCCGATCCGCCCGCGAAGCCTCTGGCGCTGAACCGCTATGCAATCGAAATCGCCCGTGCCCCCTTCACCCTAAGACACGAGAAACGCCTGCTGGCCGCATACGGCATCGACCTGCTTATCGCCCGCAACGCAGGCGGCGGGGCGGGCATGGCGAAAATCGCCGCGGCCCGGGAGCTTGGCACGAAACTGCTGCTGATCGACCGGCCGCCCCCGCCACGGGGGGTCGCCATCGCCGCCTCGACCGAAGCCGCGGAAGACTGGCTGCGCCGCCGCCTGCCCTGACAACCCTCACCGATGACGCAGAATATGGGCATGCGCCGGGTCGTACAGGGCG
>JALXAG010000083.1 GCA_026992315.1 Sneathiellales bacterium
GCGCGCCCTGCGTATGTTCCGCGGCGTATCCTTGGCGAAACGGGCCAGATCGACCTTGTAAGGCCCGGTATATTTCAGCGTCAGTGTGCCGCCGTCGCGCTGAAGCGAATATTGCGGCGCCTTGGGAAAATCGACCACCATGCGGCTGTAATCGGCATGATCGCCGAAACGGGCCCGCACCCGAACCGGTGCACCGGTCTTCTTTTCTGCCGTTTTTTTCCGTGCAGGCTTTTCCGCCCCCGCGACAGGCAGCAGGTCGATGGTCACCGCCGAGCCGGCATAAACACCGTCACGAATACGGTATGGCGCCTTCAGGGCAAGGCGAACCGTTTTACCGTCATCGTCAATGGCCGCATCCCGGACATAATCGCCGAGATAGCGGTATATCCGCGACAAATTCGCCTGCATCGGCCTTGTGAAGCGGATGGATAGCGTATTGTCCTTGCGCGAAACCTTGTAGGTGACGGGCTTTCGCCAGTCGAAGACGATGCGTCCGAAATCGGGATGCGCCCAGGCACGCACGGCCACGGTTTCGGCCGCATGAACGGCCCCGCCCATGAGAACCAGAAGGCAAACGATGCCTGTCAGAATGTTGGCTATGGCCCGTTTCATCATCCGCCCGCGGCATCCCGTGTCCGGATCACAATATCGACCCTGCGCGCCAGTTCAAGACGCTGCTTCATCGGCAGATCCTGATTTTCCGTGTAAAACGCGCCGCTGCCGGCGCCGATAATGTGCACGGGATACGGATATCCTGCCGCCCGCAGCATATTGGCCAGGCTGGCGGCACGGGCCAGCGACAATCCCCAGTTGGAACCCAGCGGGCTGTTTTTCAGCGGTCTGGGATCCGCCCTGCCGATAACATCGATGCCATTGGCAAGGGAAGAGAGCAACTCGCCAAGACGCATGACCGCTGTTTTGGCCGAGGGAAGCAACTGCGCACTGGCAGAGGGAAACAGAAGCTTGCCCGGCAGTTCCAGAACCAAGGCATCGTCCGACAGGCGCAGCCGGGCCTGGGCCAGATCCGGATCCTCCGCCAGCTTCTGCTTCAGCAGCGTTTCCAGATAGCTGAGCGGCCGTCCGCCATCCTCCAGGGAGGCCTTGCTGTTTCTGTCGGTCAGCCTGTCATCCGTCAGGGCGGGCTGGCCGGAAAAGGCGCCCAGAATATCGCGCCAGTTGTCGTAGCTGACCTGACGCATCGAGAACAGCAGCACGAGAAAGGACAGGATCAGCGCCAGCAGATCGGCCAGCATCACCTTCCAGGCCTGCGGGCGGCGCGGACGGCCCAATACGATATGACGGCCGTGGTTCATTGCAGATTGTCCAGACGCATTGGTGCCCCGGCCGCACCCTCGGCCACGGGAAGATGAAAGGACAGACGGATGCGCCCTTCTTTCAGGGCGGCGAAACCGGCACGCATGCGCTGCGGCGGTGCCCCGCGCCTTTCCAGATCGGCAAGCAGTACCCCGGCACGCCGAAAGGTCGGCAAACGGTCCTCGTTGGCGGTACGTTGCGGTTGCTGCAGCGTCAGGGTCAGGTCCTTCCGCTTGCGCAGAATATCCGCAACCCGCCCGAACAGCGCCTCGCGGGTGGTTTTCAGATTGCCCGCATCATCGAACAGGCGCGCGGAATCGACAGTGACATTGAAGATGTTGCCCTTGCCGGCAACCTCGAAACGGGCCAGGGGCAATGTGCTTCTGAACACGACCTTCAGATTTTCCTGGATCGGATCGGGCATCGCCAGCAATCCGGGCCTGCCGCCGATCGCCGCGGATGCCGGCCTGTCGGCCCTGCTGAAGCTGCGCCCGACGCTTTCCATGGTCTGACCGCTGCGCACCGCGTGAAGGTTGGAAAGCTGGTTCAGCATCAGAAAGAAAGCCACCAGTATCATGAACAGGGAAATGAAGACCGACGTATTGGGGTCATTCCCCATGAGGCGCGGGCGGAGGGCGCGCTCGGTTGCGGAATCCTCTTCGTCTTTCTCCGCTTCCGGCTGAAGGACTTCCTCAGTCAAAGCTGGCCAGTAGGGCGTCGATTTCATCCTGGCTGTTTGCTGCATCCGGCAGTTGCGGACCATTCAGCAAGGCTTTTTCTTCATCCTCGTGGACTTCGCCATCTTCCGCGTGATGATCCTCGCCAATGTGGCCGACCGAAGCCGCCAAGTGCAGCACCTTCTCTTCAATATGGCGCAGCGTACTCACCACCTTGGAGATGCGCTGCCCGGTAATGTCCTGGAAGTTGGATGCCTCGTAAATCATCATGGAAACGTTCATGATCTTTTCTGCCGCATCCTCCGGCACTTCCTGGGCGACCTCGCCCAATTTCTCAGCCGCATCGAGAATGGTATTGGTGGCATCCTCGGTCGCCTTGATCACGGCATCCAGTTCATCCGTGGCCACCGGTATCTTGCTTTTAATTTCATGAGGCTTGATCGCGGCGATATCGGCCTTCGCCTGGCGGATAAATTCAACGAGCGCAAATATCTCCTGATGGACCTGGGCCTGAACGGCCGAGATATCCCCTTCCATGGTGGTCATCAGGCTTTCGACCACATCGCCGACCTCATCGATGGGCACGATATCCCCGCGCTCCGCCTTCAGGGCGGCCAGCCGTTCGGCGAAATGCTCGTTTTGCGATGCGATCGTCATTGCGTTCTCCTCGTCTTTCTCGCGGTGCAATGCAGCAAAGCATTCTTCTCCGGCAAGACATGGTCCGGTTCATGCCGCCTCGCCGCCAGACAAACGGAACAGCGGCACTTAAGCGATCTTTGCGGAACGGGGTTAATTACGGGTTAAGACTGGAGGTTACCCACCTTGTCAGGGCTTTTTCTTCTTGCCGCCATCGGCAGAATTCATCAGTTCCGCCACTGTCGGCAGTTCCCTCTGGGTTGCAAGCTTCACCGTCAGTTCCCGCGCCTTTTCCGAATCCATGGCTGCAAGTACCGCCGCCATTTTCGATTCCTTCATGCGTTGCGCCACCGTCATCAGAATCTTCATATCCAGGCTGTTGAAGATCCGCGCCGCATTTTTCGGCTTCATGCTCTCATAAACCTTGACCAGGCTTTTGAGCTGCTTCTCTTCGATCTGATCGTTTTCCTTGAGCAGGTCCCGGATCGTTTTTTCCAGCTTGCGCAGTTCGTTGATGCGCTCTTCGACACGCTTTTCACTGACCTCGAGCAGCTTGGCACGCATTTCGACCTCACGGGCACGGGCCTCGATCTCATTGCGCCGCTTGGTCAGTTCCGCCAGCAGTTCCAGTTCCGATTTGGTCAGCAGCGAAGGGTCCTTGTCGATCAGTCCCTCGCCACCAGCGGTTTCCCGGGAACCGTCCTGTCCGCCCGCATCGGCACCCGATTCGGCTGCGGCCTCTTCCGCAGGCTTCTGTTCCTTTTTGTCTTCCTTGGCCACTGCCTCCGACGAGGTCAGCATCACGCCCTGCCAGATATCGCCGACCTTGATGCCGAACAGCAGCATGGCGGCGAAAATGGTGACAGGCAGAAGACGTATTTTTCCAAACAACATGACAATCTTTTCCCGATCCCGCGGTTATCGCGCCTGGCGCAGCGCTGCCAGAAGTTCACGTTCGCTTTCGCTGCGGCGGCGCGTTCCGCGGCTTTTGCGCCCGGCTGCCGTCTCCGGCCCCGGCGGAGATGCCGCAGCTTTTCCGCGAGAGGCATCAACAGCCTGTTCGATACGGCTGGCCAGATGTTCCGCCGTGTCGGTTATCAGAGCCAGGTCGTCGCGCATGGCCTTGGCACGATCGATTTCCCGCTCCAGGGAAAGGCCGATCTCATCGCCGGTCTTCTTCAACTGATCGACACTGCTGCGCGCCTTGTCAGCCGCCGCATTGAACGTGCCGATCAACTGCTGCATTTCATCCTGAGCGTTGCGCATCGCTTTCAGTTTTCTGTTCAGGATAATGCAATAGGCAATTGTTATGACAAGAAGAACAGCAACAAGCAGATTGATGGCCATTGACAGATCGAAGCTCATGCCTATGTCCTTCCGAGTTTGCGCAGGGTTTGTTCGACGCGTACGGCGACATGCTGACCCGAGCGCCCCATCCGCCCCGTCACCATCGGGATGCCGCCACAGCGCATTTCTATCGAGGCATCCTGATCGGTATTGAGAATAAGGGTCTGGCCGACTTCCAGCGACATGACTTCCTTCAGCGGCATCAATTGTTCATCGAGGACCGCTTCAATCTCGACATCGGTCGACCACAGCTCTGTCGCCAGATGGTTTTCCCAGATCGAATCGCGGCCGAATTTCTCGCCCATGAACATCTGCAGCAACAGCTCGCGGATCGGCTCAAGGGTTGCATAGGGCAGCAGAATTTCCAGCCGGCCGCCGCGTTCCTCCATATCGATGCGCATCTTGATCAGAATGGCGGCATTGGCGGACCGGGCGATGGTGGCGAAACGGGGATTGGTTTCGATACGGTCGAAATTGAAATTCACGGGGCTCAGGGGTTCGAAGGCCGCATTCATATCCTGCAGCACCACATTGACCAGGCGTTCGACGAGATTGCGTTCGATGGTCGTATAGGGGCGCCCTTCGATCCGCATCGGCGCCGTACCGTGACGGCCGCCGAGCAGTACATCCACCACCGAATAGATCAGCGAGGAATCGACGACGATCAGGCCGTAATTGTCCCACTCCACGGCCCGGAACACCGACAGGATCGCCGGCAGGGGAATCGAGTTGAGATAATCGCCGAAGCGGATCGAGGTGATGTTGTCGAGCGAGACCTCGACATTGTCGGAAGTGAAATTACGCAGGCTCACCGTCATCTGCCGTACCAGCCGGTCGAAGACGATGTCCAGCATCGGCAGGCGTTCGTAATTGACCAGCGCCGAATTGATGATCGCGCGGATGCCGGAACGCTCGGATTCATCGCCATCGCCGGATTCAAACCCCAGCAGGCTGTCGATTTCGTCCTGATTCAGAACACGGGTGGACTGGCCGGCACCGGTATCGGGTTCTTCCTCGGCCATCGCCTCCCATTCGGCCGCTATCGCATCCTGATCGTCGCCGCCATCGCCTTCGGCAGCGGCAGCCCATTCCGCTGCCAGCGCTTCCTCATCGACGGTTTCGTTTTCATCAGCCATAAGCGCGCTTTCCCGACTTACTGGATCAGCATTTCATTGAACAGCACATCGTAGACCCTGATCGGCCGCACGGCATCGTTGATACGGATCAGCAACTCCTCCTTGATCCGGTATACCGCGGCCGTTCCCCGCAGTTCTTCGATGCGCAACTCGCGCAGAAAGGTATTGAAATTATCCAGAACCCTGGGCAGCACCTTTTCCAGCTCGGGCACGGCCTGAGGGTCGCGCAGTTCCAGCGTCAGACGCAGCTTCAGAAAGCTGTTTTTCTTCGCCCCGCGCGAGTTGAGGTTGATCAGCATTTCAGGCAGTTCGTAAAATACGGGTTCGCCCGCGATATCCTCTTCCTCCGCGGCCTTATCCTCTGCCGCCGCTTCCTCGCCCTGTTCGCTACTACCGGCAAACAGAAAGAAATAGGCGCCGGCACCGCCGCCGCCCAGCAACAGCAAGGGCAGCAGAATGAACAGGACCAGCTTCTTGCCGCTCAGCCCTTTTTTCTTGACGCGGCCGTCTTCTTCTTCGATATCGGTTTCGCTCATAGACGCTTGCCAATCATGAAAATCCAAGGCCGCGCGGGCCCTTATCGCCTGTCCATATCTAAACGGCGATGGTTAACAAATTTATAAATTTCCCGCTTACTAGGAAAAAAATGCCGGGCTGCGGTTTCACCCGTCCCTTTCTGCCTGCCCTGCGCGTTTCCCGCTGATCCGCCATCAGGAGCAAAGCCTTGTATTTCCTTTACATTCCCTGTTGCCGGAAACTGGCACGCCCCCTGCATGAAGTGTGGCGGCAAACGCCACAGAAACGCGGCCACGATAGCCAGAACGGATAGAGCCATGCTGGAAAATGCCTTATATGTCGGACTTTCGCGCCAACTGGCCCTGCGCCGGCAGATGGATGCCATCGCCAATAACATCGCCAACATGAACACTACGGGTTTCAAGAAGGAATCCGTCATGTTCGAACAAGCCCTGGTCGATGCCCGCAACAGCGGCCCCCGGCGGGACAAAATCGCCTTCGCCACCGAACGGGGAACCTACCGCACCCTGCGCGACGGGCCTCTGACCCCGACGGGCAACCCCCTCGACCTCGCCATCTCGGGCAGCGGTTATTTCCAGGTGCAGACCGACGATGGTGCCCGCTACACCCGCAACGGCAACTTCCGCATCAATGCCGATGGCTTCCTCACCACCAATGAAGGGTTTCTCGTGCTCGATGACAGCGGCCTGGCCGCCGGGCTTCCCGGCAGCCCGATCGAGATCGGCACCCAGACGACCAATATCACCATTACCGATGACGGGCTGATCAATACCCCTGACGGGCCGGTGGCCAGGTTGGCACTGGCCCGCTTCGACGCTCCGCAGGAAATGCGCAAGACGGGCAATTCCCTCTACAGCACCGATGAACCGCCGAAACAGGCCACAGACAGCACCGTCCGCCAGGGCATGCTGGAGGGATCCAACGTCCAGGCCGTGATCGAGATGACGCGGATGATCGATGTTCTGCGCTCCTATCAATCGACGCAGAAGCTTCTTGAAACAGATAACGACCTGCAACGCCGCGCCATCGAGCGCCTGGCCCAGGTCAGCTAACGGACAGATCAGGAGACGAAAATGCGCAGTCTTTCAATTGCAAGCACCGGCATGTTGGCCCAGCAGCTCAATGTGGAAGTCATTTCCAACAACATCGCCAATATGAATACCACCGGCTTCAAACGCCAGCGGGCCGAGTTTCAGGATCTGCTCTATCAGAATCTGCGCCGCATCGGCTCGGCCTCCTCCGATGCCGGCACCATCGTTCCCAGCGGCGTACAGCTCGGTGCCGGCGTGCGTGCCAATGCCGTCTACCGCATTACCGAGCAGGGCAACCTGACCTCGACCTCCAACCCTTACGACCTGGCAATCAACGGCGAAGGCTATTTCCGCATTCAGCTTCCCTCCGGCGAGGATGCCTACACCCGCGCCGGGGCCTTTTCCGTCGATCCGCAGGGGCAGCTCGTCACCCAGGACGGCTATGTCGTTTCCCCCGGCATCACCATCCCGACCGATGCCATCGACGTTGCCATCAATACCTCCGGTACCGTCGAAGTGAAACTGGCCGGGCAAAGCACGCCGCAGAATGTCGGCCAGCTCGAACTGGCGATCTTCCCCAATGAAGCGGGGCTGGAAGCCATCGGCGACAATCTGTTTCTCGAAACGCCCGCCTCCGGCGCGCCGCAGACCGGGGTGCCCGGCAGCACCGGTTACGGCGACATCCGCCAGGGTTTCCTTGAAACCAGCAATGTCAATCCCGTCCAGGAAGTGACCAATCTGATCGCCGCCCAGCGTGCCTATGAGATGAATTCCAAGGTCATCTCCACTTCGGACGAGATGCTCGCCCAGGTTACGCAGCTTCGCTAAGACCGGAGGCCCCGGAAATGAACACCCGCACATTCCTTGTTCTGTTCGGCCTCGCCGCACTGCTGGCACTTCAGCCCGTGCAGGCACAGGCGCGCAATATCTTCCTGAAAGAGGCGCCGGTCGCCGCCGGCCCCGTCGTCACCCTTGGCGATATCTTCGAAAACACGGGCGATGCCGCCTCCATCGCCGTTGCCACGGCCCCGGCACCGGGCATGCGCAAATCCCTGTCCGTGGCCGCGCTGATGAATATCGCCCGCAGCAATGGCCTGAACTGGTCGCCGCCGCGCGGACGGCGCATGATCGTCGTCACCGGCGCCGGGCGGACCGTCGCCCGGGAAGACATTCTGAATGCCCTGCGCCGCACCCTTGGCAACGAAACCGGCAGCGATCTCGACATCGCGCTTTCAGAACGGCTCGCCCCCATTGCCGTCGGCCCGGAAGAGGAAATCGACCTCGCCGTCGACATTCTTTCATACGACCGGGTTACCGGCCGCTTCAGCGCCCGTGTCAGCGCCAATGCCGGCGCCGCCCCCGTCACCCTGCGCGGACGTGCCTATCCGGTCAGCGAGGTTCCGGTCCTGACCCGCAACATCGCCCGCGGCGAAACCATCGAACCCGACGATATCGCCATGGTCTGGCAGCGCAGTTCGCGCCTGGGCCGCAATGTCATCACCGATGCGGCCCTGCTGGTCGGCATGGCGGCGCGGCGCAGCCTCCGGGCCGGGCGCATCGTGCGCAGCAACGATGTGGAAACGCCGAAAATCGTCGCCAAGGGAGACCTCGTCTCGCTGGTCTTCATACGCGGCGCATTGCAGCTTACCGCCATCGTCCGGGCGCTGGAAAGCGGCGCCGAGGGCGATATCGTCCGCGTCGTCAACCCGCGCTCGCGCAAGATCGTCGAAATGATCGTCACCGCCCCCGGCCGCGGCCGGGCCCTGGCCTCTCAGAGCTGAAGGAGAATCCTCATGCAGCTTTCCGCCCCCTTCCTGTCCGCGGCATCCTTCGGGCGCCTTCTCGCCCTCGGTGTCATGACCGCAACCCTCTCCGCCTGCAATGTCAGCGACCGTATTCTGGCCATCGGCGACGAGCCGGCGCTCAGCGCCATCCAGAACCCGGTAAAGCAGAAAGACTACAAGCCCGTATCCCTGCCGATGCCGCGGCCCGAGACAGTGGTGCGCGAGGCCAATTCCCTGTGGCGGCCGGGGGCCCGGGCCTTCTTCAAGGATCAGCGCGCCGCCAGGGTCGGCGACATCCTGACGGTCACCGTGGCAATCGCCGATTCCGCCAAGGTGAACAACACCACCACCCGCACCCGCAAGAACGCCGAGGATTCGGACCTGACCAACTTCCTCGGTTACGAAAACAAACTGTCGCAGGTTCTGCCCGAAGGCGTCAGCCCGTCGAAGCTGATCAGCCTCGGCAGCGCTTCGGAAAGCACCGGCACGGGCAAGGTGGACCGTTCGGAAACCATCAAGCTCGAAGTGGCGGCGCTGGTCACCCAGGTTCTGCCCAATGGCAACCTGGTCATTTCCGGCCGTCAGGAAGTACGGATCAATTACGAAGTCCGCGAATTGCTGATTTCCGGCGTCGTGAGGCCCGAGGACATCACCGCCGACAACAAGATCAAGCACAGCCAGATCGCCGAAGCGCGCATCGCCTATGGCGGCCGCGGCCAGCTTTCCGATGTGCAGCAGCCCCGCTACGGTCAGCAGCTGTTCGACGTGATCTTCCCGTTCTGAACGCAGGATCGCACCGCCCGGCAAACGGTTCGGGAAACGATCAACCTGGCGAAAATGAAAGGGGGCGGCTTCCGGGCCGCCCCCGTTTTCATACCCGCCACCGGGACCGCATCACTCGTCGCGATAGATCTTTTCGCGGCGTTCGTGGCGTTCCTGGGCCTCGAGGGTCATGGTCGCGATCGGCCGGGCCTCCAGCCGCTTCAGGGAAATCGGATCCCCCGTCACCTCGCAATAACCGTAGCTGCCGTCCTCGATCCGGCGCAGGGCCGCATCGATCTTGGCAATCAGCTTGCGCTGGCGGTCACGGGTGCGCAGCTCCAGCGTCCGTTCCGTTTCCGCCGTCGCCCGGTCGGCGATATCCGGTTCGGGCGTCGTGTCTTCCTGAAGGTGCTTGAGGGTCTCATTGGTTTCATGGAGGATTTCCCCACGCCACGTCAGGAGCTTGAGCCGGAAATAGGCGAGCTGTCTTTCGTTCATGAACGGCTCATCTTCCGATGGCCGGTAATTGCTAGGCAGATCCACTCCCATACACACCACCAACAGTTACCAATGGGTTCAGCGTGGGCGGAGTATATGGATCGCACAACCCTTGGGCAAGCCCGATTGCGAATACGATCAACCCGATGTGATGTTCCCGCCCCTTCCGCGCACCGCCGCCGTCATCCCTGCCGCGGCCAGACGCGCGGAAAAAGCGGCCCGTCCAGACGGTCGCCGTCCCGAAAAGCGAATCCCGGCAGCAAGGCGCGCACCCTGGGGTTTTCCAGAAAGGTTCCCGGCCGGTCGTCATAACAGGCATCGTCGCCAAGATAGCGCAGCGCCAGGCCGCGCCGCCTGCCCGTGGCCGAGGCATTGCCGGAGGCATAATGCAGTACGAGCGGATGGTGGATGATCACATCGCCGGGCTCCAGCTCCCATTTCAGGATTTCGTGTTTGTCGCGCTCCGCCTCGATATCGGGAACGGGCTCAAGCCCCATGCGGGCATAGATTTCGGCAAATCCCGTATTCTTACCGAAAGCGGAAGGCGCATACATCTTGCCCCACCGGTGCGAACCCCTGAGATAGACGACCACGCCACTTTCCTCATTCGCCGCATCGAACGGCGCCCAGATCGAGATAATGTCCTCGCCGCGCACCGGCCAATAGGACAGATCCTGATGCCAGGGGGTCGGCTCCGCCGTCTGTGGCTCCTTGACCAGAAGCTGGTCGTAGAAGAAATTGACGAGCGAACTTCCCATGACCTGCCGGGCAATGTCGGGCATCGGCGATTCCGCCATGAAACGGCGGAAATCCTCATCCCGCCGCCAGACGAAAAAATCTCCGTAATAGCGCCCGGAACGTCCCTTCGGCGTATATTCCACCGAGGCCGGCCCCGGTGCGCTCAAGATCCGGTCGATGGCCTCGCGCATGATCCCGATCCATTCCCGATCGATAACGCCACGAAGCACCGTTGCGCCATCGCGCCGATAGGCTTCGATTTCCTCCCGCGTGATTTCCCGTGCCTTGTCTGCCGGCATGGCCCTGTCTCCCGCTCTGTTTTCTTCCAGCCGGCAGCATAACCGCCCGGATTTCAGCCGTCTGTCGCCCCGAAGGGGGACAGCAGCCTGAACAGGGCCCGGCTATCCTCCACGCCCAGCTTGTCATAGGCGCGGCGGCGATAGGTGCGCACCGTATGCGGGCTGATGGCGAGTTGCCGGGCAATGGCCTTTTCCGTCATGCCGGAAAGAATCAGCAGGCAGACATCCTTTTCCCGGGCACTGAGAAGCTGCAGCCTCCTTTCACTGCCCGATGGCGGGGGCGGCGGGGCGGCGGTTCGGGCCGCGGCGTCGTCATGGCAGGCAATCGCCGCCAGCAGCAGCGGAGCGATGCGGGTGATAAGCCCCCGCTCCGTTTCCCGGAAGCGGCCGTTCCTCTCATGCCGGTAAAGATTGAGATAATAAACCGCCCCGTTCATGGAACCGATGACGGAAAGCTTGTCCCCCAGGGCCGGTTCCTCGAAAAAGACCCGGCGATACAGGCTGCTGCCGATGCGCGCAGGATCGAAGGGAACGATGCGCGGACATGCTTCCCCGCCGCTGCCGGCGATCAATGGCAGATTCGGATCGGCCGCATAATCGCCGCCCGTGTAGCGTTCAGCCAGATCATGCGCCATCCCTGCATCGACACAGCCCCGGGTCAGCAGACAGCCAAATCCGTCATGAGCACGAAAACGGAAGGCGACGGCGTGATCGGCGCGCAGCGCCGCAAGGCCGGAGACGAAATGCCGGGAAAACATTTCGCTGCCTGCATGGGCGAACCAGGAAGCGGCCTGCGCCCATGCCTCCCCCGTCGCCCTTCCATCCGTCATGACAGCGCCGCTACAGCCCGGCCTTGGCCAGTTCGACACGCAGGCGCAGTTCTATATCGTCCAGCATGGCGTTCAGGGCCGGATCGTCGATGCGTTCGCGTTCCTGCGCCACCAGACGGGCCATGGCCTGCAATCGGCCTTCCGGCAGACCGCCACCCAAAAGGGCGAGGTGTATTTCCTCAAGCATTTCAACCATATCATGGCCACGCTTGATGTTTTTTCTGCGCTTTTCCTCGGTCGATGAAGGCACTTCCTGAATGCCGATCAGCGCATCGAGCGCCGCAATCGGCGCCGCGGCCGTAACGGGAGAGGCCGCAGCCGTTTCCTCCGGCGCCGCATTTTCCAGATGCGCCTTGAAACGACCGGCATCGGTCGATTTCGCCTTGCCTTTCTTCTGCACACCCGCCGCGCGCGAGGTGCCGGGCCCGGTGATCTTCATGCCTACTCCTGACTAACGGACATTGCCCGCATGTATATTTCGCCTTCCGCCCCCTCATTTCAAGGGCATCGTTCCAGTCAAGGACATCGTTCCAGGGGGCCGACAAAGGCCATGATCCGCCGGATCATCATCCGCCGGCTGATAGGCCAAAGCTGCCGCCACCGGCATTTTTTTCCCCGTACGCCCGAACAGGGCCGGGGAAACAGCCCGTGAAACGGGAATTTGTCTGCCCTCCCGGTTGGCATGATTCTAGCATATTCACCGGATGAACGCATCCGCAACAACCGCGGAGCAGACCGAGAGCCGATCACACACGGATATTTACGGGTATGGACATGCATTGCTGGAACAGAACGATCCGACAGCCCCGCCTTAAACGCCGGTCATTGCTGGCCCTTTGCCTGTCGGCCCTGATTTTTCTGACCCTGCCGGGCAATGGTTGGGCCGCATCGGTACGGCTAAAGGATATTGTCGATATCGAAGGCGTCCGCGACAACCAGTTGATCGGCTATGGCCTGGTGGTCGGGCTGGAAGGCACGGGGGATACGCTCAACAACTCCCCCTTCACCAAGCAGAGCATCGAAGCGATGCTGGAACGCCTTGGCGTCAACACCCGCGATCAGAGCGTGAAAACCGCCAATGTCGCCGCCGTCATGGTCACGGCCAACCTGCCCAGCTTCGCCCGGGTCGGCGGCCGCATCGATGTGAGGGTCAGTTCCCTCGGCGACGCCAAGAGCCTTTCGGGCGGCACCCTGCTGGTCACGCCGCTGATGGGCGCGGACGGTGAGGTCTACGCCGTCGCCCAGGGGCCCGTGGCCATCGGCGGTTTCTTCGCCTCCGGCAAGGCCGAAACCGTATCCAAGAACACGCCGACCACCGGACGGATCGCCAACGGCGCCATCGTGGAACGGGAAACCGGTTTCGAATTCTCCATGCTGAAGCGCTTCAAGATGTCTTTGCGCAACCCGGACATGACCACCGCGCGCCGCATCGCCCGCACCATCAACACCTATCTGGGCAACCCTGCTGCCAAGGCGCTCGACCCTTCGACGGTTCAGGTTTCCGTTCCCGATGAACGCAGCAAGGATCTGGTCGGATTTTTTGCCGATATCGAACAGCTTCGCGTCACCACCGATGCGCCTGCCCGTGTCGTCATCGACGAAAAGAACGGCATCATCGTCATGGGCGAGGCGGTACGGGTCGATACGGTGGCCATCGCCCAGGGCAATCTGACGATCCGGGTCACCGAGACCCCTCAGGTTTCCCAGCCCAACCCCTTGTCGCAGACCGGGCAGACCGCTGTCGTGGACCGTACGAACGTGCAGGTGGAAGACGACAAGGACAAACGCCTGACCGTACTGAACCGCGGCGTATCGCTGCAGGAGCTGGTGGACGGGCTCAATGCGCTCGGCATCGGCCCGCGGGACATGATCTCGATCCTGCAGACGATCAAGGCCGCCGGCGCCCTTCAGGCCGAAATAAAGGTGATGTGATGGATATTGCAAGCATCCAGGAAGCCGCCGCCACGCCACCGGGCAAGGCTCACCTGCCCCGCCCTGAGGCCAGGGATGCCAAAGCCTGGGAAACCGCCCGGCAGTTCGAGGCCTTCTTCCTCTCCCAGGTGATGGACAGCATGTCGGCGGGGCTTGAAACCGACGGAATGTTCGGCGGCGGCCCGGGAGAGCGGGCCTTCCGCTCCATGCTCAATGCCGAACAGGCCAAGATCGCCGTCAAATCCGGCACCATCGGCATTGCCGATGCCGTCTATCGTGAAATCATCCGCCTGCAGGAGGCCATGCAATGACCGACACGTCACCGAAGCAGAAAGCCGCCGTCACCTCCAGCCCGGCCGGAGGCACCTTCGCCACCCTCGAAACCGTGCTGCAGCGCTTGTGCGACATTCTGGAACGCGAAAACGACATTCTCGATCACCGCCGCCCGCGCGAGCTGATGAAAACGGCCAAGGAAAAGGAAGCGCTGGCCGAAACCTACGATGTGGAAATGCGCGCCATCGCCGCCAATCCCGCGCTGATGGCGGCGATGGGCCCCACGGAACGGACAGCGCTGAAAAGACTGGCGGAACGTTTTCGCGATCTGCTCGATGCCCATGCGCGCAAGCTGGTGGCCGTGCGCTCGGTCAGCGAGGAAATGATCCGCACCATCGCCGAGGAGGCCGGCAAGCGTCAGCGCCCCGCCTCCGGCTACGGGCGCAACGCCAATACCCGACATCCGGCCAATCGCCCGCCGGCCATCGCCGTCAACACCTCGGTCTGAAACCGGCCGCGGCGGGCCGGCGGAAGCGCTCAGCCGCGCAGATCCCGCAGCACCGCCGCCATCGCATCGAGATTGGCCGCCCCCAGAATGCGCGCTCGTTCCGGCGACCAGCCCGCATACAGATCGGGCCGGTCGGCATTGTCCTTGAACGGCATCTCCAGGGTCATGGACAGGGCCCCGAAGGTTTCGGCGATATAGTTCGAGCACATGCTCAGATTGGCCCGCCCCGGCGCATTGTCGGGGTAGCCGTGCTCCGTCTGGAAATCGGGGCTGACCGCCATCAGCATCTCCCGGTAGCGGGCCAGCAGACGCACCTGCCGTTCCTTCAGTGACGGGATCCCCACCGTCGAAGCGATGAAATTATAGGGCAGCGCCTCGTCCCCATGCACATCGAGGCTGAAATCGACACCCGTGCGATGCATCTCTTCGCGCACCAGATACACTTCCGGGCTGCGTTCCATGCTGGGTTCCAGCCATTCGCGGTTCAGGTTGGCCCCGGCGGCATTGGTGCGCAGATGGCCCCGGAAACTGCCGTCCGGGTTCATGTTGGGCACGATATGCAGCACGGCGTTTTCGCGTAAGAATCCGGCCTGCGGATCGTCTTCGTCCAGCAACCGTTCCAGAAAGCCTTCCATCCACCATTCGGCCATGCTCTCCCCCGGATGCTGGCGGGCGATGACCCACAATACCGGCTTGTCCGCTGCGGCCTCGCCGACTGTCAGCAGATCGATGTCGCGTCCGTCCAGGCTGCGCCCCAAAAGACGCAGGCCGCAGAATGGCGATGTCTGGCACCAGGCGATCAGATCGGCATGACGTTCCAGGCTGTAAGGGGCGAAATAGGCATAATAGACACTGTCGTGGCTGGGGCGGTGGCGGATGGTCAGCACCCCGTCCCGGTAATCCGTTTCCACGCGGAACCAGTCCTCCCGGTCGTAGGAGGCCACGGCGCGGTACCCTTCCCATCCCGCCGGATAGGCCGCCTCGCCGGCATTGACGATCGCCATTTCCATATCCGCATCGGCGGCGCCGGTAAGGCGGAAATGAAACCACTGAAAGAAATCCGAATTGTTGTCGCGGCGTATGGCCAGCTTCGGCGCCTGCGCATCGGCGGCATCGACGACTTCGATATTGCCGGAATCGAAAGCGGATGAAATGGCGATGGTCATGAAGGAATCCTTCCCTGGTGCTGTGAACGGCGGCGTCGTTTCTTGCCGATTGTCTTCTGTCGCTTTAGCCTTTCCCCGATCAAACGGCAAGAACGACGGTGGACATGGAATTCAAGATCATCGAAGTAACGGCCGCCGAAGGCCATATGGATACCCTTGCCGCCGTTGCCGAGCAATGCGGGGCGCTGGACTGGCATGTCGGCGGCCTGCGTGACGGCAACCGCCGCGCCATCCGCATTCTGGCCGCCGCCGCCGACCGTCAGAAAATCCTCGACGGGCTGCAGAAGGCCCTGTCCGGTCAGAGCGACTGGCGCCTGACCATTCAGCCCGTGGATGCCACCCTGCCCCTGCCCGGCAAGGACGACGAGCAGGCGGCGGAAAGAGAGGAAAGGGAGCGCCGCCGCGCCCTGAGCGCCAGCCGCGAGGAAATTTATGCCGCCATCGCCAAAGGCGGCAGCATCAGCGGTTATTACACCCTGCTGGCGGTCCTGGCGACGCTGGTGGCGGCCATCGGGCTGATCGGCGATAATGTCGCCGTGATCATCGGCGCCATGGTCGTGGCACCGTTTCTTGGCCCCAATCTGGCCTTTTCCCTCGGCGCCGCGCTGGGGGACGGATCCCTGATGCTGCGGGCCGTCATCACCACCGTCTTCGGCATGGCGCTGGCGATCCTGCTGCCGGCCGCCGCCTCGGCCCTGTGGCCGCTGCCGCTGGATGCAGGCGAAATCGCCTCGCGCACCGGCGCCGGGCTCGATTCGGTCGCCCTGGCGCTGGCATCGGGCATTGCGGCGGGGCTGTCGGTCACACGCGGCCTTTCCAGCACTCTGGTCGGGGTCATGGTGGCGGTTGCCCTGCTGCCGCCCGCGGCAACGCTGGGCCTCATGCTCGGCGCCACAAGATGGGCCGAGGCCGGCGGGGCGGCATTGCTGCTGGCGATCAATCTCGTTTCCGTCAACCTCGCCGCATTGCTGGTTTTCGTTTATTCCGGCATCCGCCCGCGCGGCTGGCTGGAACGCAGGAGCGCACGCCAAGCCACCCGCAACAGCCTGATCGTCTCGGTCCTGCTGCTGCTGGCAATGTCCGCGCTGATCCTGCTGCGCAGCGGTTCCTGAACCTGTCGACAGCCAGCCTCTCTTCTCAGCGGTCCGGTTTCTGCAGCGGGTCTTCGGGCCAGGCGTGACGGGGATATCGGCCGCGCATCTCCTTGCGGACATCGGCATAGGCGCCTTGCCAGAAACGCAGGAGATCGTCGGTCACCGCCAGCGGCCGCCGCGCCGGGGAGAGCAGATGCAGCAGCAGTTTCTCCCGGCCGCGGTCGATTGCGGGGGTTTCACGCATGCCGAACATATCCTGCAGCCGCACGGCAAGCACCGGGCGTTCGCCCTGCATGTAATCGATCCCCGCCTTCCGTCCCCCCGCCAGAACGATGGCCGCCGGGGCGATTTCATCGAGCAGGCGGCGCAGATCCCAGGGCAGCAGCGCTTCCAGCAAGGGCAGTTTGTCCAGCGCCGCCACCTCCTTCAGCGACCGGCAGCCGCCCAGCGCCGGGGCCAGCCAGTTTTCCAGCCCCGCAAGCAGCGCCTCATCGCCCAAATCCGGCCATGGGGCATCCTGCCGTCCTGCCGCCCAGCGGATGCGGGCGCGAAACATGTTCTCCGCCGGCGAAAATTTCAGGCAGTGAATCCCGCGGCTGCGGATGGCATCGATCAGCGCCGGAATCGCCCGATCGTCGTCCACACGTGCCAGGCGGTGCTTTTTCACCACCAGATGGCCGAGGACCCGTTGCGCATGACCGGTTATCTTGTCCGCGGCCGGGTCGTAACGGATGGCGACATCCTCCCCGATCCGCCCGGCGAAAAGGGTTTCGATATCGGCTTCCTCAAGGGCTGCGGCCAGACGAATCATGGCATCGGCACCCTTGCCGCCAAGCTCGGCAATGGCCAGAAACGGGCTTTCGGACAAGGGGTCTTCATTGCCGATCCAGGCCCCCTTGCCATTGGCCAGGCGATAGGTCGTCCGCTCCCGGTCGCGGCTGCGGCGATGCGCCACCCGCTCCGGCCAGGCCAGCGCCAGCAGGCGCCCGGCCAGTTCGGGGCATATCCTTCCCTGCCCGCCATTGCTGATGCTGAGCGTCTTGTCTGCCTTCAGCCGTTTCAGGATGCGCCTGACCTCCCGATGCACTGTTTTGGGTATGTCCCTGCCGCCGGCTGCAACGGCCAATCGGAGTGCCATATCCGCACCATCCGCCTTCATGCGCAACGGATCGCGTTCACCCAGCAATGCCGCCAGCCAGGCGGCGGTGGTCAGGGCGTCCGCCCCTTCCCCTGCCGCCATCAGCACCATATGGGCCAGACGCGGGGCCATCCCCAGAGTCGCCATGCGTTTGCCGTGTTCGGTTACGGCACCGGCCGCATCCAGTGCCTGCAAGGCCAGCAGAAGATCGCGCGCCGCAGCGAAAGAGGCCGGCGGCGGCGGATCGATCAGCGGCAGTTGTGCCGGATCGCGCACCCCCCATATGGCCAGTTCCAGCGCCAGTGCCGACAGATCGGCGACCAGGATTTCCGGCGGCTGGCGGGCAGGCAATGCGCCATGGGCCGCCCTGGGCCAGAGACGGTAGCAGACCCCCGGCCCCTGCCGGCCGGCACGCCCGCGGCGCTGCTCGGCCTCGTCCCTTGAAACGGGGCGGGTTTCCAGCCTTGTCATGCCGGAACCGGCATCGTAAACGGGACCGCGCGACAGGCCGCCGTCGATTACGATGCAAACGCCGTCTATGGTCAGGCTGCTTTGGGCGATGGCCGTGGCCAGAACGATACGCCGCTGCCCCCTGCCGGCAGGCCTCAGCGCCGCCCGCTGCGCCGCCATATCCATATCGCCGTAAAGGGGACAAACCCGCACCTCCGCGCCAAGGCGTGGCTTAAGCCATGTTTCCGCGCGGCGGATCTCCCCGGCGCCGGGAAGAAAGGCCAGAATATCGCCGCTGTCGTGCTCCCGCAGTGCCATCAGGACGGTTTCGGCCAGTTTTTCCGGCACGTCCCGCCGGGACGGGCGCGGCAGGTAACGGGTATCGACGGGATATTGCCGCCCCTGGCTTTCCAGCACCGGGGCATCGGCGAGAATACGATGCAGCGGCACATGCTCCAGCGTTGCCGACATGGCGATCAGGCGCAGATCATCGCGCAGCGCGCCCTGACATTCCAGCGCCAGCGCCAGGGCGAGATCGCTTTCCAGCCCGCGCTCATGCACTTCATCGAACAGGATCGCCGCCACCCCTTCAAGAGCCGGATCGTTCTGGATCATGCGGGTGAGAATACCATCGGTCACCACGTCGATGGCGCGACCGGGGCGGGCCTCGCCCCGGATCCGATAGCCGATATCGCCGCCTGCCTCCTGCCCGAGCGAGGCGGCAAGACGCATCGCCGCCGCCCGCGCGGCCAGGCGGCGCGGTTCCAGCATCAGGATTTTCCCTCCCTGCCGCCAGGGTGCATCGAGCAGGGCCAAAGGCACGATCGTCGTTTTTCCCGCCCCTGGCGGGGCTTTCAGAATCAAGGAATTATGTCTGCACAGCGCCTCCGCAATATCCTTCAGCAATGGCGCGATCGGCAGATCGCCACGGCGTGCCAGCGAAACCGCCAGTTCGCGCGACATCGCTCAGACCCAGCCCATGCGGGCGAGAAATGCCTGTTCTGCCGGGCGCAACGGCTGCATATGGCCGTATTTGGCAAATTGCGCCGCGATCAGCGCCAGGCGGTCGTCGAAGGACGGCGGCGCAAGCGGATCGAGCAAAGGTTCGGCCAAAGGGGCAAAGGCCACATTCTGATATTCCAGCGACAGGCTGATCCGCGGTTCCGCCACCCGGGCCCGGCCGCCCCAGTGCAGCACATCCTGACGCCAGCCCATCACCGTGCCCGCCGGCACCGCCAGCGCCACCGCCGCGCCATCGGGCAATTCCTCCGGCGAGCGAGCATTCCGGCCAAGACGGCGTTCCACATCCAGCGGCAGCACGTGCATGCAGCCGTTTTCCACCCGGGCATCGCTGAGTCCGATCCACAACGACAAGGACATGATGATCCCGTCGATCACTGTCGGGACCGAACAGTCGCGATGCATCGGCCAGCCGGTTTCGCCGCCGGCGGAAAAGGTTTTATCCGCCGTGACGTGCCAGGCCCAGAAATGCGGCAGCAGGCGCATTTCCTCGCCGAGAAAATATTCAAGAAAACCGGACATCCGGGCAAACAGGGCCCAGGGCGCATCATAAACCCAGATCAGCGCAGGCGGAATGCCCAGGGAGGCCAGCCGTCCGATAGCCTTGGCAACAGGCTGGCTTTCTTCCGCCAGCAAGGGCGGCAGAACGAAATAGCCCCGTTGCTGCAGATCATCGGAGACGCCGGCCAGGCATTCCGGTGTCATCGGGCAGGGATCGGGGCGGCGATAGGCACCGATGCTCAATTCCGGAACCAGCGACCGCCAGTATCCGCCATCCGTCATCGCGGTCCTATCGGCATCTGTCGTTTGATCGGACATCATGGGGCATGCAATATGACGAATTCACCCAGCCTGGCAAGAGAGGCCGAAGATGAACAACCTGTTGTCATTACCCCGGATGATCTGAAAGACGATGCGAACCTGTCTCTCGGCACATGATAAAACCTAAAGGGGCCGCGGCAAGCCGCGGCCCCTCGGGAAAAGGCACGGACGGGCGGCCCCCGTGCCTTCAGTCGGATTTCATGCCTTTAGGTTCTGCGTTTGAGCCTCAGCCGGCACGCTTGCGCCCCGTGATCATGGAGCGGACAAGATTTTCCCCGGTCTCGAAACTGGTAAAAATCACACCCGCCACATGCATGATGACCAGAAACAGGGTGAAACCGGCGATTGCCTCATGCAGTTCCGAAACCCATTCAACACCCCAGAAGGCATCGAGGGTGAGCATCCACCCTGTCAGCGTCAGCCCGGCCAGAGAAGCAAGCAATGCCACGATCATCGCACCGGCCGCCGGGTTATGCCCCAGATATCGCCGGGCCCTGAAAGCCATCATGTCCTTCAGATAGGCGACGACAACGGACGGCGGCCTGACAAAGCTGGCAAAGCGGGCATTGAACGTGCCGATGAAACCCCAGACGATACGGAATGCGATCAGGGCCACCACGATATAACCGGCAAGCTCATGCACCCGATCCAGTTCGTCACCGGTCAAAAAGGCAATGGCGAAAGCCGTTACCAGGGACCAATGAAAAATCCGTACCAACGGATCCCAGACCCGGATCTCGACCGGCCGCGAAACGCGGCCGGTCGCATCCTCACCGAAATCCTGCATGTTCCGGATGCTCATCAGGATTTATCCTTGATGCGCACCAGCTTGCCGGAAGCCGGATCGAACATGGCTTCGACCCGCCTGCCCTTGCCATCCAGGGCATAAACCTCGTAGCAGGACCCTTCGACCTTGACCCGACGGGGATCGAAACCCAGATCCCTGGCCTTGACCAGGATCTGCTCCTTGCTCAGCCAACTGGCCGGGGAGACATCGGTACAATTGTCATCGTCGGCAAAGGCAGGGGATGCCAGCCCGACAAGCAGGATGGCGGGCAGAATAATTTTCACGTTGGACATTGGATGCTCCATTCATAATGAATTAGCTAGTAAGAAACCAACGATGAATTATCCTCGGCCGCCTTCACCGCCGCCGCCTTCACCGCCGCCTTCGCCGCCGCCTTCGCCGCCGCCTTCGCCGCCGCCTTCACCGCCGCCTTCGCCGCCGCCTTCACCGCCGCCTTCGCCGCCGCCTTCACCGCCGCCTTCGCCGCCGCCTTCGCCGCCGCCGGAACCTTCGCCGCCACCTTCACCGCCTTCGCCACCGCCGGAACCTTCGCCGGCACCTGAATCGTGATCGGGACCGCTATCGGCGCCCTGACCGTCTCCGCCATTATCATCGCCAGCATCGTGATTGGGCCCGTCATCCGCACCCTGGCTACCGCCGCCATTATCATCGCCAGCATCGTGATTGGGCCCGTCGTCGCCCGCGGCCATTCCGCCAGGCGCGCCATTTCCGGCCGCGCCGTTTCCGGTCACGCCATTTCCGGTCGTACCCCCAGCGGCGGTGCCATTCTGGTTCTGAGCCTGGTTCTGAGTCTGGTTCTGAGCGATCAGCCCGTTATTTCCCGTCGCCGTCTGGGCATAAACCTTCATCGAACCGAAAGCGGCCATGGCGATCACCATCATCGAGGCCCCGATCAGGTTCCGGCGATTTTTCAAAATTGCGTCTTTCATTCTTAGTGCTCCTTTGTTTGGTGCATGAATTGATCAATCGATGTCCGGACTGTAACGCAACCACCCAAACAGATGCCTGACAGGCATTGTCAGCTTTCTGTCAGCTTTTCCGGCGCAAAATGCATCGGAAAATGGTATGAGAGCCTCGATTAAATTTCCGTTATTCCGGAGCGGATTGATGACCGGCATAACCCGCCGCCTGTTCATGTGTGCTTTGCTGTCAGCTTTGCTGGCTGGCAATGCGCCTGCCTGGGCAAAAGGCGGTGGGGACGGCGGCGGCGGCGAAGGCGGTGAAGGTTCCGGCGGTGGCGGCGAAGGTTCCGGCGGCGGCGGAGAGGGCGGTGAAGGTTCCGGCGGTGGCGGCGAAGGTTCCGGCGGCGGCGGAGAGGGCGGTGAAGGTTCCGGCGGCGGCGGAGATGGTAACGGCGGCGAAGGTTCCGGCGGCGGCGGAGATGGTAACGGCGGCGAAGGTTCCGGCGGCGGAGATGGTGAC
>JALXAG010000084.1 GCA_026992315.1 Sneathiellales bacterium
GGTCCGTCTCATGGGACGGTCACGGTCAATCAGGACGGCACGCTCAGCTATGTTGCCGCGGACGGCTATACGGGCGATGACGTTTTCACCTATCAGATTTCGGACGGTAACGGCGGCGTTTCCGAAGCGACGGTGACGGTTTCGGTTACCGCCCCGCCGCCGCCTTCGACGGGTGGAGAAACGATTACCGGCACGGATGGCAAGGACGTTCTGAACGGTACGGCCGGGGACGATGTGATCGATGGCGGCCGCGGCGCCGATGAGATGTATGGCGGCGGGGGCGACGACACCTATATTGTCGATCGTTACGGCGACAAGGTTTATGAGGATGCGGGCAACGGCACCGATACGGTGATTTCCTCCTTCGATCACTGGCTGGCGTCGAATGTGGAGAACCTGACCCTGACGGGCGGTGCGGTGAAGGGCATCGGCAATAACGACGACAATGTCATCGCCGGTTCGGACGGCGACAATATCCTGAAGGGCCGCGGCGGCGACGATGTTCTGATCGGCGGCGCGGGCAACGATCAGCTTTACGGCAATGCCGGCGCCGACCGTTTTGTCTATACGGATCTGCTCGAAGGCGTCGACGACATCATGGACTTCAAGGTCGGAGAGGACATCCTCGACCTCAGAGGCCTCGTCTCCGCGCAGGGGCTCGGTAACGATGCCCTGGCCACGGGCCAGATCGATCTGGTGCAGACCGGTGCCGATGCCGCCTTGTGGGTGGATACGGACGGTGCGGGCGGCAGCGCCGCCGTTGAAATCGCCGTTCTGCATAATGTCGATGCACAGCTTCTCGAAGACAGCGGCGATATCTGGCTGTAGAAGCAGCGCCTCTACGAAATGCACAGACGCAAAGGGCCCCCAGGGGGCCCTTTGTCGGTTGGTCGTTCTGTCAGGCCTGTCCCGGTTTTGTGAACCTCAGCTACCGGATGGGGCGAGCCCGGCATCCTTCAGCAGGGCGCGCAGATAGCGCACGGGCACGGCATAGGCGATACCGCTGGGCCTGCGCAGGGCATCGGCCGGATCGGGGCCTGAGGTTTTCAGGCTGCTGACGATGCCGACGACGGCGCCGCTTGCCGGCAGATAGAGCGGACTGCCGCTGTTACCGGGAAAGGCCGTGGCGTCCAGTTGCAGAACTTCGATGCGTCCGCGGATGCGGCGGATTTCACCGCCGCTGAGACGGCGGGGATTGCCCCGCGGCACTTCCGCCGGCTTGATTCCCGAAACGATGCCCCTATGGGTGACGGGAAAGACGCCGAGCAAACTGGCCACCGGATAGCCGGTGAAGGCGATATCGGTTCCCGTGCCGGCCGCTTTGCCGAGGGGCAGGGGTGGCAGACGCCCCTGATCGAGGCGCAGTAGCGCCAGATCCGTATCGCGGCGGCGCAGCAGCACCGAAAGGGTCAGTCGCCGGCCGTTCTGAACGGCGGCAATGGGCTTTCCGCCCGCGGCGGCCACCACATGATCGTTGGTGACAAGAATACGGCCGTCATGAACGGCGAAGCCGGTACCGAGATAACGCAGCGGCGGCTTGCGTATGGGATCGAAGGCGGCGATGGCGACGACAGAGGGGGTGATCCGTGCGATTGTCGTGCTCAATGTTTCCGCCGCCGGAACGGCAGGAGCGAAGGGCATTGCCAGCAGACCCGCCGTTGTCAGAAAGAGAAACCGGCGCCGCTCAGGCGACGAGAGCAGTGGCATTTTCGCCTGCCTCCTTGCGCAGGAAGGATTCGAACATCAAAAGCGCCCAGAGCACGGCGGCATGGTCGCGCCGTCCCGACTGGTGTTCTTCGGCCAACTGGTGCAGAAAATTCATGTCGAACAGTCCGGTGTCTCCCATCAGCGGGCTGGTGACGGCATCGCGGATACGCTGGCGCAGGGGGCCGCGGAACCAGCCGCCGACCGGTACGGCAAAGCCCTTCTTCGGCCGATAGAGAATGTCGCCGGGCACCAGCGGTTCGAAGGTTTTTTTCAGGATGTACTTACCGGTATTGCCGTTCAGGCGCAGCTCCGGCGCCAGGGCAGCCGCCCATTCGCCGATGCGATGATCGAGCAGCGGGGCGCGCACCTCCAGCGAAACGGCCATGCTGGCGCGGTCGACCTTGGTCAGGATGTCTCCGGGCAGATAGGTCTTTATGTCGGCATACTGCGCCTGTGCGAGGGCATCGTCCGTATCCGCCGCCTCCATGTGCCGGCGCAGCACCTCGATGGCGTGGTAGCCATCGAGTTCGCGTTTCATGCGCGCACTGTAAAGACGGTCGCGCAGGGCGTCGTTCAGTACCGAAACGCTCATGAAATAGCCCTCGGCCCCGTTCAGGGCCAGTTCCTGGAAGGTATTCTTGGCCCGGAAGATCCGCGGCGCCCAGTCGAGCTTCGGATACAGCCGCCCCAGGGTGCCGAACAACGCCCTGCGGACGGAGGCCGGCAACAGGGCGCGCAGGCGCTCCTCATGGACATGCCAGGGATAGCGGCGGTATCCGGCGAAAATTTCGTCGCCGCCATCGCCGGACAAGGCCACGGTTACCCGTTCGCGGGCGGTTTCGCAGACACGCAGGGTCGGCATGGCGGAATCGTCGCCGAAGGGTTCGTCGTAAATGTCGCTCAGCCGATCGACGAGACCGATATCCTGCGGATCGACCATACGGCTGAAATGATCGGTGCCGTAGCGGGTGGCGATCATGCGGGCATAGGCCGATTCGTCGTATTCGGGATCGTCGAAGGCGATTGAAAATGTTTTTACCGGCTGTTCCGACAACCCGGCCATCATGGCGACGACGCCGCTGGAATCGACACCGCCGGAGAGAAAGGCGCCAAGCGGCACATCGGCAATCATGCGCAGATCCGTCGCCGTTTTCAGCCGGTCTGTAAGGGCGCCGATGGCGGCGGTTTCATCGTGCAGAGAGTCGTTCTGAAAGCGCAGGTCCCAATAGCAGACGGGTTCGGGCAGTTTGCGCCCGCGTCTGATCTGCAGGTAATGGCCGCCGGGCAGTTTGTGCACGGCGGTGAAGATACTGCGCGGGTCCGGAATATAGCCATAGGCGAAATAATCCTCGATGGCCCGGATGTCGATGGCCCGGTTCAGGGCGGGGTGACAGGTCAGGGCCTTGATTTCGGAGGCGAAGATAAGTTGCCCGTCATCGAGGATGGCGTAATGCAGGGGTTTCTTGCCGAAGCGGTCGCGGGCAAGAAACAGCGTTTCGTCCCGGCTGTCCCACAGGGCAAAGGCGAACATGCCGCGGAAACGCTGCAGACAGTCCGGCCCCCATTCTTCCCAGCCATGGACGATGACCTCGGTATCGCAATGGGTTTTGAAACGATGGCCGGCGCGGGTCAGCTCTTCTGCCAGTTCCTGAAAATTGTAGATCTCGCCATTGAAGACGACGGCGATGCTGCCGTCCTCGTTATAGAGCGGCTGATCGCCGCCGCCGATATCGATGATCGCCAGACGCCGGTGCGCCAGACCGATGCCGCCATCATGGAAGAATCCTTCGCCATCGGGGCCGCGATGGCGGATGCTGTCGCTCATCCGTTTCAGCAGATCGGCGGAAATTTCGCGCTGGCCATGAAGATCGAAAATACCGGCTATGCCACACATGCTCTCTCTCGCAATCAGGAGGCGGGGGCGGTACCCAGCCGGTTCAGTGCATCGATCAGCGTGCCGAGCGACGATGCGGTATCCGCCAGGCGTGCATTGGCGCGGGCTTCATCCGTCATATCGGTGGCAAGCATGATGATGGCGGCGCGGGCATCGCCACCGGGAAGCTGGCTGCCGATCCGCAGCAGCTTGGCCTTCAGCGGACTGGCGGTCAGTTCCCCGCCGATCCAGAATACGGTCCAGACCAGCCGTTGCCGATTGCCCGAACGCAGGCGTTCGAAGGCGATGCGTACCGGCCGGCCGGCAATGTCCGCCATGCGTTTGCCGCCGTTGTTGCGCACCCATATCAGATTATCGGCCGGCCGGTTGCGGTTGCTGGCAACCTCATATCCCGGGCGTTGGCGGATAAAGGCGGCAACGACGATATCGACGGTCTCGTCACCGCGCCTATAGCGGCCCTGTCTGCGGATATCGGCGGCGGGGATGCGCGGGCGCCAGTCGGAGGGGCCGTCCACGCGTTGCCAGGGGCCGAGTTTTCCGGGCAGTTCGAAAGCGATGGCGGCGGGCAGGCTGCGGTTGTTCATTGCCGCCGCATAAAGGCGCGGCGCGGCGGCAATCAGCAGCGCCGCTGCCGTGACGATGGCAAGGCGCCAGGCTGTGCCGGATCGCGGCGGCGATACCGCATGCGCAGGCGCGGGAAGGGGGTCGCGAAACAGATAGCCGATACCCATGGAGATCAGCATGACGGCGGCAAAGAACGCCCAGCCATAGGGGCCGTGGTCGAGGAGGAATTCCTGCGGGTTTTCCAGCACGTCGCCCAGCATGATGATGGCATAGATGCGTATCCAGTTGGCAATGATGGCGACGATCAGGGCCACGGCAATACAAATGATGCGCTTGCGCCAGCTCCGATAAACCTGCTGGGCATAGACCAGGGACAGGGCGAAGGAGGAGAGGAAGAAATTGAGCCCGGCGCATTCGGGGGCGACGCGATACAGCCCGCTCGGCACCTGAATGATCACCCCTTCCTGATAGACGGGCATGCCTGACAGTTCGATCATGCGGGTGGTCATGTCGGCGGCAAGCTGCTGTAGCCATGGCAGGAGAAATTCGCCCGTGGGCACCAGCAGCCACAGATAGGACAGGGGGAAGAGCAGGAATTTGTAGATCCGCCAGCCGAGCAGGGAGAGCAGGAACACCTGGATCATGCCCATCAGGGCAAACTGCCGCCCTTCATAGATATCGGCGATGTCGCTGGCCAGCCAGGCCGCGGCAAAGGGGATCATCAGCAGCAGGAACAACGGCGCCGGCCGCGGGCTCGTGCGGGCCAGTTCCCGGCGTCGTTCCCAGATCAGCCAGACGCTGACCGGGATGATGAGAAAACTGTAATTATAGGCCGAGGAGGTGGACCAGACATCGACCGCCTTGGCCGCCGTATCGAAGAACAGCGCGATCAGCACCGCCAGCCCCGTTGCGCCCAGCAACAAGGTCACGGTCCACGGACGGGAAGCCGTGAGGCTTGTATGGCCGCCGATGGCGGGTCGTTGCTGCAGATGTTCCGTCATGTCTTCCGGATTTTCACTGTAAACGGTTAAGAGATCATTGGTAAAACTAGAATAAGTCGATAGACATACCAATAGTAATCCTGCCGGCAGGGGGCGTTGTTCGCCATCACATTCCGGCGCCATAATGTGGCTTAAACAGGGCAGGGCGCCAGGCCTGCGGGAAAATACGGATATGCAATGAGCGAAAAATCATCCCTGTTGTTTCTGTGTCAGCGTATCCCCTATCCGCCGGACAAGGGGGAGAAGATCCGCGCCTGGCGGATTCTCGATCATCTCTCCCGCCGTTTCAGCGTTTATCTGGGCTGCTTTGTCGATGACGAGCGCGACTGGGCCCACACGGATATCGTTGCCGGGCGCTGCGCGGGAACGCATTTCGCGCGGCTGGACCCGCGCCGCGCCCGTCTGCGTTGCCTTGGCGGGCTGGTTTCCGGCAAGGCGCTGTCGCTGCCCTATTTTTATGATCGCACACTTGCGGCCTGGACGGAGGCGGTTCTGCAGACCCATCGCCCCGATGCCGTGTTCGTCTACTCCTCGGCCATGGCCCAGTATGTGCTGAATGCGCCGGAAAGGCCCGGACGCTTTGTCATGGATTTCGTCGATGTCGATTCTGATAAATGGGGGCAGTATGCGGCAAGCTGCTCTTTTCCCATGAGCTGGATCTACCGCCGGGAAAGCGAAAGGCTGCTGGCCTTCGATCGCGCCGTTGCCGCCGCTGCTTCAGCCAGCGTATTCGTTGCCGAACCGGAAGCGGCACTGTTTCGTCGGCTGGCGCCGGAGGCGGCGGAAAAGACGGTGGCAATCGCCAATGGCATAGATGCGGATTATTTTTCCCCCGATCGTGATTACCCGCAAATCTTCACGCCCAGCGACGGTCCGGTCATGGTCTTTACCGGCACCATGGATTACTGGCCCAATGTCGATGCCGCCATTTGGTTTGCCGATGAAATCCTGCCCCTGATCCGCCAGCATCATCCGACGGCCTGTTTTTATGTCGTCGGCGCCAATCCCTCGCCGGAGGTGATGGCGCTGAAGGAACGCGACGGGGTGGTGGTTACCGGTCGGGTCGAGGATGTACGTCCCTATATCGCCCATGCCGATGTGGCCGTGGCGCCGGTGCGTATTGCCCGGGGCATTCAGAACAAGGTGCTGGAAGCGATGGCCATGGCCCGCCCCGTGGTGACGACGCCTAGGGCGTTGGAAGGGATCGATGCCGCTGCGGGGCGCGAGGTACTGCTGGGAAGCGATGAAGAATCCTTTGCCGCCGCCATTTTATCGGTTCTGAACGGTTCGGCGCCGTCCTCCTTGGGAGCATCCGCCCGGGCCATGGTTCTGCGGGCGCATGACTGGGAAGCACTGCTGGCTGCCTTCGATCCGTTGCTGGGCATTGGCGAAGGAGCCGGGGCTTCAGCCGATATTGCGCACGATCAGGGGGCCGAGAAGATTGGCCAGGCCCACGGGTAGGCGTTTCCAGGCGGCAATGAACAGGCGGTATTTCGGGTTGTTGGGATTGATTTCCGGCACCGGGCCGCCATCGCGCATCAGATAGACATGGGGAATCGGCTCCGGCGTGAAACCCCAGTTCTTCTTGAAGGAAAAGGGCCCGGTCCCGGCTTTCGACCGTCCGAAATCGAAGACGGGATAGCCGTTTCCGATCGCCCGGCGCATCAGCCGCCAGTACATCAGATCGGCTGCCCCCAGCCGCCGCGCCGCCGGCGCGGCGCCGGTATAATAGGGCATTACCCGGTCGCGAAAATAGAAACTCATGACCGAGGAGAGCGGTTCCTCGCCATCATAGACGGTCAGGATATCGCAATCCTTGCCGAAAACGGCGCGCAGATTGGTAAACAGAGAGCGGGGAAAGGCCGGAGTGCCGAGATTGCGCAGGGAGGTGGTGTAAAGCCTGAAGAAGGCCTCGATATCCTCATCCATCCGCCAGGTCAGATCGCTTTTCAGCGCCTTGCGCACCACGGCGCGCTGTTTCCGTGGAATGGCCTTGAGGGTTTCTGTCTCTTCTTCCGGCATTCTGCGGGCGAAGTTGAAATAAAGATCGTCCTTCACCTGCCAGCCGTCGCCAGCCTCGGCACAGCCGCGATATTCGAGATATTCCGCCCCCGTTTCCCGCATCAGGGATTCCGCGGCCTTGTTCAGGGCGGCGTGGCTTTCTCCATCTTCGCTCAAAGGGCCGCCGCCGACGCAAAAGGGCAGGGAGATCAGCCCGTTGGCGAAGAGGCGGCTTTTGATGCGGATGAGCGGCAGAACGCCGGTGATCCTGCCGCCGCTTTCGGCATAAAGGTAATGGGCCGGGTGGGCGAAGCTGTCCTGAAGAACCTTCTTCCAGCCGGCGCGATGAAAGAAGGTCGCCCGTTCATGGGCCAGGACGAAGTCGTCCCAGCGGCCGGCATCCTTATCGTCCAGGGTCTTGACCTCGATACTCATGCACTGTCCCTTGGTTCGTTCGCTTTGCTGTCGGGCATGCCGGCAGCTTGCCGGTAACGGAAATCCACAAAAAACGGAGCGGTGGGCAAAAGCGCCCGTCGTTTGCTCACTGCGGGCAGAACACCTTGTCCATCCGGTTCCACTGAAAATCGCGGCACAGTTTCTTCAGCTTGGTCTCCATGCGCCGTATACCCGTATAATGGCGTACGCGTGTTTTGAGTGCCAGCCCGTGCTGGCGTGGTTGATCTGGATCGACCTCCCAGGGATGGAAATAGAAGATACAGGGCAGGCGGTCGTGGCGGTTCACCCGGCGCATCGCCCAGCGCGAGAGGGGATAGGGCAGCAGCCGGAAATAACCGCCACCGCCGATGGGCAGGTTCAGCGACCCCAGGCGCAGGGTGGTGACGGGATATTCCTCGAAACCGGGTTTGCCGGTCGGGTAGAAGGCGCTGCGCGGTGCTTCGGGCATGCCGTAGAAATCGTGATGGACCGGATAGATGCTGGAACTGTAGCGATAGCCTTCCTCGGCCAGGATATCGAGAGCCCACAGATTATCCCGTCCGATGGAGAAGGTGGCGGCCCGGTAGCCGATGACGGCGGTTCCGCCGGCATCTTCCAGCACCGCCTTGGTGCGGGCGATATCGGTGCGGAAGTCCTCCGGGCTCTGCTCATCGGCACGGAAATGGGCGTAGCCGTGACTGGCGAGCTCATGGCCTTCCTCGACGATTCGCCGGATCAGGGCCGGATAGCGTTCCGCCACCCAGCCAAGGGTGAAAAAGGTCGCCTTGATACCGGCGCCGGCGAATATTTCCAGCACCTTCTCCGTGTTACGCTCCACCCGGCAGGGCTGACTGTCCCAGACATTGCGCCCGAAACGGTCGGCGAAGGCCTGCACCTGGAAGTAATCCTCGACATCGACGCTCATGGCGTTCTGTGCGGGCGAGGGCGGCGGGGATTTGGCGCGAAAGCGGGCGATATCGGCCCGGGAAGAAGGTGAGGGGTGGGCGGTCATGGTTTCTGCTGTTCCAGATAACGGGCCGCAATCTGCAAGGCGCGGCGGATGGTGCGGTCGTGGCGGCGGACATATTCTTCCAGAATTTCCAGCCTTTGGGCGATATCGGCGAGGCCGTCGTTATCGGAAGAATTTTCCGCCCGTGCGGGCAGGTGGCCGTTGCCCCTGGCTGGGGCCGTGCTGTTGTCCAGAACCTGTTCGGTTTCGGCGCGCAGATCCTCGGCCACCTGTTCGACCTCGTCGGCGTCGAGGCGATGCAGCTCTTCCAGACAGCCGTAAAGCAGCAGGCGCGAAACCAGGGTGTTGATGCGCCGGGGAACGCCGCCGGTGTGTTTGTAGATGGCCCGGTAGGCGTCGGCGGTGAATTCGGGGTCGTTCTGCCAACCGACGGTGGAAAGGCGGTGTTCGATATAGGCCCTGACCTCGCCCTGTTCCAGCGGTTTGAGGTGATAGGAGGCAATCACCCGCTGGCGCAGCTGGTCGAGCTCGGGACTGGCGAGGGTGGTGCGGAACTGGGGCTGACCGAGCAGGAAGCTTTGCAGGGGCGTCGACCCGTCGATCTGGAAATTGGAGAGCATGCGCAGCTCTTCAAGCGCCTGAACCGACAGGTTCTGTGCTTCGTCGACGATCAGCAGGCAGCGCTTGCCCTGGCGGTGATGTTCGGTGAGAAAGGCTTCCAGCCGGTTCAGCAGCGTCGCCTTGTCCAGCCCTTCCTGATCGATGCCGAAGGCGGAGGCGACCATACGCAGCATATCGTCGGCGCCAAGCTGGGTGTTGACGATCTTCGCCGCCGTATAGCGTTCCTTGTCCAGTGTCGCGAACAGATGGCCGACCAGCGTGGTCTTGCCGGCGCCGACATCGCCGGTGATGATGATGAAGCCTTCTCCCTGACTCAATCCATAGGTCAGGTGCGCCATCGCCCGGCTGTGGACGCTGCTGTCGAAGAAGAAGCGGTGGTCCGGCGTAAGCTGGAACGGCAGCGCCTTCAAATTGTAGAAATCGGTATACATCTGAACAATCCGGACTGTATCCGCGTGAATATGAAGGAAGTCTTGTTCCGCACCCTGTTTATTCCCTCTGTTTACAGGACTCTGGCGCGAAAGTGTTCAGATATTATTGCCGCGGGGCGGTTTTTACCATTGTCCGCCGTCACAGGAATGCTTTTCGGGCAAAGGCCGCCGCGGACGGGTTTCAGAACGTCTTGCGCAGGCGCAGGGAGAAGACGTTCTCCATCTGACCGGTGCCGCTCTCATTGTCGCGGTTGAGGTAATCGTAAGCGAGGGTACCGCGGAAGGTCTGGCTGAAATCGTAGCCGAAGGACAGTCCGGCCCGCAGGATCGCATCCTTGCCCCCGGCATTGCGCGGATCGGTGGTTTTGGAATAGCTGGCGCGGATCTCCCCGTCGAGGCGGCGGCTAAGCTGGCGGTTGAGGAAACCCTGAACGCCATAGATCGTTTCGTCCGTATTGTCGATGTCGAACTTGCGCTCGGTCAGAAAACTGGTGAGGTTGAAACGATTGCGCATCCGCACGCCGGAGAAGACGATTTTCAGATCCTTCTGGCGGAAGGTGTTGTCCGTCTGATCCAGGTTGGTGCTGGCCGGATCGGCGGGCAGACCCGTGGAGGGGTCGACAAGCTGTCCCTGATCGTCGATGATGAAACCGGCGAGCTGATCGTTCAGCGCCCCTTGCTGGGTCGAGATGGTTTCCTCGTAAATCGCCTTGATGAAGGTCTTTTCATCGACCTGATAGGAAAAATCGCCGGAAAGAATGGTGTCATCGAACCGCCGCCCGATCTCCAGACGTGCCTCGGTGCGCGGTCCCGGCGTGAAACGGGCGCCCGCCCGCCAGGTCAGGCCGCTGATGTCGACGCTGCTGTTGTCGTCTATGGTTTCATAGCCCAGCCGTCCCAGAAGGGAGATGCGCCGGGTCAGCACATATTCGCCGCGGGCCTCTACCGTCGTGCTTTCGAAATCGTTACTGCTCTTGCGGTCGATCAGGGTGTGATCGGCATTCAGCGACCATAGCAGCCGCCGGAAGCGCTGGCCGCTGGTGAGATCGCCGCTGAAGCGGTGCGTGACGGCATCCGACGAGGGCGAAGGCGTGTTCGAAGTCGATGTCTGATCGTACATGACGCCGCTGAAACTGTAGCGCAGTTCCGAATCTGCCCAGTTGCCGAAGCGGTTTTTCACATAAGGACTGAAGGTATAGTTGGTGACCTGGGTCTGGTTGCTGCTCTGGCTGCGGTCGATGCCGGATATGGCGCCGGAGCGGGCGATGTCCTGCACCACGGAAGCAATGCTGGCATCCACGAACAGGACATTTTCGTACAGTTCCGCCGTGCCCTTGCCCAGCACATTGATGCGCTCGCCGCTCAGCCCCGTGGTGTCGAGATATTCGTCATGGGCGATTTCACCGTCAAAAAAGACTTCGGCGCGCGCGCCCTTGCCCGAGATGCGCAGCCCGGCGGCGGTGGTGGTCAGCCAGTCGCCCTCGCGGCCGTTGCTGGTGCTGCGCACATTGTCCGTATAGCTTTCCTCGACGCTGATCCGCGGGTCGATGGTCCATTCCCCGGCCTGTGCGGCAGAAATGCCGAAGGCAAGGGCCGAAACGGTCAGCGCCGTCAGAAGACGCGGACCCGCCGCCGGAAAACATGATCCCCCGGGCAGGGCGGGGCGGTGTTTATTTACGGTCGGGGCCACTATTCAACCAATTCAACAGCTATTGCAGTTCAGCGGGTCTCGGTCTTGTGCTTCTTCGGGCCTTATCTTTCCGAATAGCCGTAATAATACGCGCCGAATCGGTCCGACTCCGCCTTGAAGCTGATCTTGTTTAGCACAAAACTTATGTTTTGACAGGTGCTGATAAGAGAAAGTGCTTCCTCCAGGGCACGGCGGCCGGTTTTGTCGGCTTCCACCACCATGACAATCTGTCCCATATACATTGCCAGCACGGAGGGTTCGCTGCTGGCAAGCACCGGGGGCGCATCGAAAATGATCACCCGGTCAGGATAGCGGTTGGCAATATCGGTGATGAATTCGCCCATGCGTGCGCTGGAGAGAAGCTCCGTCGCATGCGGGCTGTATGTTCCGGCGCCGAGCAGGGACAGATTGGGCACATTGGTGCGGATCACCACTTCGGAGAAATCGAGATCGGGGTCTTCCAGCAGGTCGATCAGCCCTTTTTCCGCCTCGATCCCGAGGCGGCGGAGCAAATCGCGTTTGCGTACATCGCCATCGATCAGCAGCACATTGAGATCGCGTTCGGAGGCGATGCTCATGGCCAGATTGATCGAGGTGAAGGTCTTGCCTTCATCGGGGCGGGTGGATGTGACCATGATCAGATGGCCGTTTTCGATCCGGTTGGCGCCCTTGCCGAAGGCACGGTTCAGGAGCCCGCGCTTGATGATACGGTATTCTTCGGCCAGGCGGGTCGGGGTGCCGGAGGCATCGGGGGTGACGTAATCCTGCAGCCGCAGTCTGACCAGGTCGATATTGGCGCGTCGCTGGGCCGCCCGCGGGGAGGTGCGCTCCCCCCGGGCCTCCTTTGCCCGATCGGCGGGGGTGCGTGCCGGATCCTGCGGTGCTGCAGGGGAGGTCTCGGCCTGCCTTGTCGGTTTTGCGGCCGGGGCAGCCTGCTGTTCGGCCAGGCGGGCGGCCGCCTTTTCGACAAGGCTCTGGCGGGGGCCGTTGCCCCAGCGTTCGGCGGCGCGCTGCACCAGATCTATGCGTTTTTCGTCATCGGCCATCAGGTCAGTCCAAGAAGCTGGGTCAGTTTCGGCAGATAGCTATTCTTCAGAACCATGGCAAAGGCGGAGATTTTCGGCAGCATCATGACCAGGGAGCCGAAAATGCCGATCAGTCCCACCACCAGGCCAAGGAAGATGATGTTCAGGGTCACGGCCCGGGCGCGCTGGGCGCCGCTCAATACCAGAGAAACGCCGCCGAGCACCGGCAGGCCGAAGGTCTTGGCCAGGCTTTCGCGGGTAAGGAAGGTGTCCTGAAGCTGAGCCATCACCACCGGTATGGCGCCGCCGATGCCAAGACTGACCAGCAGTACGATCGACATCAGCAGCGGCCGGTTCGGCGCGGCCGGCTTGATCGGAATCTGCGGCGGATCGACGATGCGGAACTGAACGTTGTTGTTCTGCGATTCGACCGCCTGGGCGACACGGGCCTGTTCGCGACGGTCGAGGAATTCTTCATAGCGTTTCTTGATGATCTTGTAGTCGCGGGTCAGATCCGTCAGCTTGGCCTGCAGCTTGGGGGCGGTCAGGGCCAGTTTCTCGACCCGGGCCAGCTCCGATTCCGCCAGGGAAAGGCGGCGTTTCAGTGCGGCAACCTCGGCCTCGGCCTCGACCAGGCGCAGCTTGATCTGTTCATAGACATTGTTGGGTATGCGGGTTTTGGGCGGTGCGGTACCGCCCGGGGTCGCGCCGCTGTCGGCCGCTTCCGCCTGTTCGCGGCGGTATTGTTCCATCAGCGCGGCAAGGGAGCGCTTGGCGGCGATGACATCCGGATGCTGCTCGGTGAAGCGCAGGCGCAGATTGTCGAGATTGCGGCGCATCTCTTCTATCCGTACCAGGGTGTCGGATTTCTGCTGCTGGGCGCCGACAACGATCTGCGGTGCCGTCTGTACATCCAGGAACTGGGGTACGGATTGCAGCTGCAGGCGGAGCTGATCGCGCTTGATGCGGGCATCGTCATAGGCCAGCTTCGCCTGATTGTAGTCGTTGCGGGCCCGTTCCAGCTGTGAGGCGAAATCGCTGTTCAGATCCAGCTTGCCGATATTCTTCTGGCGAAAGTCCGCCAGTTTCTTTTCTGCCTCGCGCAGCTGACGCTTGTATTCGAGAAGCTGGTTGGCAATGAACTTCTGGGCGCTTTCCATCTGCTCGCGATTGCTGCCGAGATTGTTTTCGACGAAAATGGTCAGCAGCGACTGCACCACGAGCTGGGCCATGGCCGGGTCCGTATCGCTATAGGTCACGAGAAACAGATTCTTGCCCTGGGATTTTATCCTGGTGTTTTCCGCCAGGCGCTTGATCAGGGCTTCCATGTCTTCGGGCGTTTCGGCGGTCAGGTCCAGATCGGTCATGCGGGTGACCTGCTGCAGATTGGGCCTTGAAAGCAGGGTCCGCTGCACCAAAGTCACTTCGTCATTGAGATTGTTCTGTACCGTCACCCCCTTGAGCAGCGGGCCAAGCAGGGGTTTGGTATCGACATAGATGCGCGCTTCCGATTCATAACGGTCGGGCATCATGATCACCACGGCCCAGCCGACGGCGCACAACACCCAGGCGATGGCAAGGGCATACCAGCGACGGCGCCAGATGGCATCCAGATAGGCGAAGAACTGTATCCTGAGGTTCTGCATACTTGTGGCGACCCTGATAACAGACGCGAGACGGCCGTTGCCTCTTTGTTTGTGGACGTTAAAGGCCAGGCTTCAAGAAAAGGTTAAATTGCCTCTTCCTTCGGTATACGCCCACTGCCACCGGTCGGATCCGCCGGCGGTATCTGCCGCCGATGCGGGTTCGCCGGAGCGGATTGTGCACCGCGCCTTCACCCTGTGCTCAGAATAGCCGGGAAAAGATGGCCATGTCATGACGGCAATCACACCGCTGCAGGCTTTCTGGCAGGGCGGTGTCGGATTCGTTTGTTCCGGCGCGGCTTTTCTTCCGCGCCGGAAGAACGGAGATCAGAACCAGGCCTGCGGGATGATCAGCACATCGCCCGGCAGCATGCGGACATTGGCCGAAACGTCGCCGTCGCGGATCAGATCGTCGAGCCGGACCCGGTAGGATTGCTGTTTCTCGCCATTGCTGCGGACGATGACGGCGCGGTTGCCGTCGGCAAATTCGGTCAGGCCGCCGACCTCGATCATGACATCGAGCACGGTCATGTTCTGACGATAGGGAATGGCCCGCGGTTCCACGGTTTCGCCGACAACGCGGATCTGCTGATCGAACGGACCCTTGAAGTCGGTAACGATCACCGTCACGATCGGATCCTGAACGAATTGTTTCAGAATGCCTTCTATATCGCGCGCCAGCGCGGTCGGGGTTTTGGATGCAGCCTGCAGATCTTCGATCAGCGGCACGGAAATGCGCCCGTCGGGGCGTACCGGTACGGTGATCGACAGTTCGGGGTTGCGCCAGACGAAGATCTGAAGCTTGTCGCCGGGACCGATAATATATTGCGGTGCATCCGAGGCAGCGCCCGCGGCGGCTTCCGGCACGTCCGGATTGCTGGCGCAAGCCGATACGATCAATCCCAATCCGATGATGGCGGCCCGCCAAAGAAGGCCCAGCTTACCGAGGAACACGGCACACCTCTCTGTTGATATCATTCAGACGAATGGCCAAAAACACGGCCATTATACGCGCTCTTTTGTAAACCAAAAGGGCAATGGCGCAAGAAAATCATTCTCTTTGCCGAATTCAGTCCCGCATTTCATTCGTGTCGCCGCCATTATCAGTATTTGTCGTTATATCGCCGTCATGACGGCGGCGTTAATACTGTTGCAAGCCTTACGGTGAATATTCATCAGTCCATCGGCGGTTTCATTTGTTGCGGTTGTCACTGGATAACGCGGATAAAGTTGATAAACCGTTGATGATAAGGCCTGACGGCAGCGGGGATGAGCAGGGGCGGATGAGACAGGCAGACAAGGAAGAGACGGGCTTGGCGCCACCGATGGCGGACGGGCGGGGTTTTGTGCCCGCGCCGGGCATGGATGCCGATGCGCCGCCGGTGCTGCTGGTGGTCGTCGATACGGAGGAGGAATTCGACTGGAACAAGCCGTTCTCGCCTTCGGAAGTGGCCGTTTCTTCCATGGCGGCACAGGAGGCGGCGCAGCGTATTCTCGAATCTCACGGTCTGCGCCCGGTCTATGCCGTCGATTATCCGATCGTCGATACGGAAGAAGGGTATGCCTGGCTGCGCGAACGCCATGCTGCCGGCCTGATCGATATCGGCGCGCAGATGCATCCCTGGGTCAACCCGCCCCGCCGCGAGGAGATCAGCTTCCGCAATTCCTTTGCCGGCAACCTGCCGCGGGAGCTGGAGCAGGCCAAAATCGCGGCGCTGACCGAACGCATCGGCGAAGTCTTCGGCACATCGCCCGTCTTCTACAAGGCCGGCCGCTACGGTTTCGGGCCCAATACGGCCGGAATTCTGCTGGAACAGGGATATCTGATCGACGGCAGCAGTTTTCCGACCCGCGATTTCCGCCATGAAGGCGGCCCGGATTATACCGCCCATCCCGTAGCGCCTTACTGGATTCGCGCCGGCTCCGGCGCCTTGCTGGAACTGCCGCGCACGGCGGCGGTAACGGGGCTGCTTTCATCCTGGGCGGCGCGTCTGTTCCCGCTGATCGCCACCCCGGCCGGGGAACGGCTGCGCCTGCCGGGGATCTGTTCGCGCCTGGGACTGATGAACCGCATCACCCTGACGCCGGAAGGGGTGAGCCTGGAAGAGGCGAAATTGCTGACCCGTCACCTGCTGGCGCGGGGGCAGCGGGTTTTTCATCTCAGCTATCACAGTCCTTCGCTGGTGCCCGGGCATACCCCCTATGTCCGCAGCGACAAGGATCTGGAGGCGTTTCTGCGCTGGCTGGATGAGTATATCGCCTTTTTCCTGCATGAGGCGGGCGGGGTGGCGATGCCGCTCGATGAAATTTATGCCGCCATGCAGGCGGCGGTGGATAATGCGGCAAAGAGGGTGTCATGACGTTTTCGGCACGTCTTAAGGGACGGATTTCCAACATCCATATTCAGGGAAAGCGGCCGGATATTTTCGCCTTTTCCGCCCCGCGCAGCGGTTCGACCTTTCTTCTGGAGCTGCTCTATGCCCAGAAGCGGATGAAGGTCTATAACGAGCCGCTGAACATCAACAAGGCGGCGGTGCGCGAACAGCTCGGTATCGATACCTGGGAGGAACTGACCTGCATGGAGAACCGCGAGGTTCTGTTCGAAGCCTATTTCCGTCGCCTGATGGCCAATGCGGTGCCGGCGCTGAACGTGCCCTTCTACCGGCGGACCAGCCGCTTTTTCACCACCCGTCACACCTTCAAGATCATGCATGGCGCCGAGGATATGATCGACTGGTTCCGTACCACCTTCGGCGGGCGGATTCTGGTGCTGGTACGCCATCCCATCTCGACCACGTTTTCCCATAAGATTTATCCGCGCCTGCCCTATTTTCTGAAGTTTCCGCCGCTGCGCGCGCTGTTTTCAGAAGCCCAGCTGCAGGAGGCGGAAAGGATCATCGCCTGCGGCGATCATTTCGAACGCGGCATCGTCAACTGGTGCCTGCAGAACTATCCGGCGCTGAATGTGCACCGTCACCCCGACTGGGCCGTGGTTTCCTATGAGGACCTGACCATGTATCCGGAAAAATCGGTCGCCTATCTGGAAGAGAAGCTCGACCTCGATCCGACGCCGGATCTGGAGCGGATCGTCAACCGCCCCTCCTTTTCGACCGTGCAGTCCGACAAGGAAACCAAGAAATTCTTCGCTGCAGGCGGCAGCGGCGATCGGCAGTTTCTCATTGAGAAATGGCGCAAGCGCATTCGTCCCGGACAGGAGGAGCGCTGCTTCGAGATTCTCGATCTCTTCGGCATGGATTTTTATGAGCGCGGCAATCTCTATCCGGCCGATCGTTACCGTGTGCCGGGCGTGTTGAACGGAGGCGGATCATGAAACACGCGGCCGATGCCTATTTGATCGGAGCGCAGAAGGCGGGCACCACGACCCTTGCCGACCTGCTGGCCCAGCATCCCGATATTACGGTGCCGGTACCGAAGGAACCCCATTATCTGAGCCATAACCGCAGCCGCGGTGCGGATTGGTACCGCCACTGCTTTGGCGCCCGCGACGATGCGCTGTGGATCGATTGTTCGACCAGCTACAGCATGGCCCCGCTGGCGCCGGGGCGCGAGGGGGAAGCCGTGGCCGGGGTGCCGCAACGCATTCTGGAGATGTCGGGTAAAGAGGCGAAGTTCATCTATATTCTCCGCGATCCGGTGGCACGAACCTATTCGGCCTATTGGCACCGGCGGCGTTCCGGCTATGAAAAGCTGCCGCTTGAGCGGGCGCTCGAGGCCTTTCCCGGCTATATCGAGACCAGCTGCTATTTTTCCCAGGCCATGTGTTATCTGGAGATCTTTCCCCGGGAATCGTTCCTGTTTCTCGATTTTCATGCCTTGTCGCGCGATCCGGTGGCCGCCGCCGATGCCTGCCGCGCCTTTCTGGGGCTGGATAAGGAGAAATGCACCTTCGTCTTCGACCGGCCGAAAAATCAGAGCTTTCAATACAGCGCCCTCGGCCAGGCCGTGCGCAGTGCGCTGGGCAGTCACGAGCGCATGAAACGTGTCGCCGACACGGTCAAGGCCCTGGTGCCGGAAAGATTCCACCCCTGGCTGAAGCGGCTGGCCGCGAAGGGCATTCCGCCGATAGAAGCGGAAATGCAGGCACGGCTGCGGGAGTTGTTTTTTGCGGAAAACGAAAAAATGAAGGATCTGTGCGGTATCGACCTGAACCGCTTTGCCGGAACGGAAGAAAACGGCGGGGAGAAGACGTGAAAATACTCTACCACCATCGCACCCGTTCCAAGGACGGGCAGAACGTCCATATCGAGGAACTGATCGCCGCCCTGCGCCGGCGCGGCCATGAGGTGATTGTCGTTGCCCCGCCGGCCATGGAGGCGGCGGAATTCGGCGATGACGGCGGCATGATCGCCCGCCTCAAGACACATCTGCCGAAGGCTTTCTACGAGCTGCTCGAATTCGGCTATGGCCTCGTCGCCTATCGCCGCCTCAAGGCGGCCATGCGCCGCCATCGCCCCGATGTATTGTATGAGCGCTATAATCTTTATCTTCTCTCGGGCGTGCGTCTGGCCCGGCGCTATCGGCTGCCCTTTCTGCTGGAGGTCAATGCGCCGCTGCTGCAGGAACGGGGCAAATTCGGCGGACTGGCCCTGCCCCGGCTGGCCGCCTGGACCGAGCGCACGGCCTGGAAGGCGGCCGATTACGCCCTGCCGGTCACCGACTGTCTGGCCGATCATCTGCGCGCCGCCGGCGTGGCGGAGGAGCGGATCCGCGTTATTCCCAACGGCATCAATCCCCGTCGCTTCAATGCCGAAAACGACGGGATGAGGATCCGCCGGCAACTGGGGCTGGAGGGCAGGATCATTCTGGGCTTCACCGGTTTCATGCGCGATTGGCACGGGCTGGAACGGGTGATCGATGTCATGGCCGCTGCCCCCAATCGTGCCGATCTGCATTTTCTCGTTGTCGGCGACGGTCCGGCGCGCGCCGCGCTGGAGACTCATGCCGCCGCCTGCGGCATGCAGGATCAGTTGACGGTCATGGGGATCGTCGGCCGCGATGAGGTGGCCGATCATGTCGCCGCCTTCGACATCGCCCTTCAACCGCAGGTGGTCGAATATGCCTCTCCGCTGAAATTATTCGAATATATGGCGCTCGGCCGGGCCATCGTCGCCCCGGATCAGCGCAACATTCGTGAAATTCTGACCCATGAAGAGGATGCGTTGCTCTTCGATGCGGCGGATGCGGACGGTTTTGCCGCCGCGATCCGCCGCCTTGTCGGCGATGAGGATTTGCGCCGTCGTCTCGGAAAAGGGGCGATGGCGACAATCGAAAAACGCCGGCTGACCTGGGATGCCAATGCCGAACGGGTGGAGAAACTGTTCGCTTCCCTGCTGGAACAGCGGGGGCGGAAAACCTAACTAAACCGTCGCCACAGGGCCCTGGCATAAGGGCGCAGATTGCCGAGGACGACCTTCTCGGCCCCTTCCGGCCGCCCGGAGAGCATCCATAACCCGGTCAGGATCGCGGCAAAGCTGACGGCGCCGGTGGCGATATCGAAAACCAGCGACACGGCCACCGGCACGCTGCCGGCGGGCAGGTGCAGGGCCGTGACCACAAGGCCCATCCCGGCAGCGGCGAGCGTGGGTCGCCAGAGCGCGGCAAGAATATCGGCGCTTCTGACATGGGTATAACGCACCACCAGTGCCAGCATGTAGAACAGGATCACCGGCATGACCGCGGCGCGGGCGGCGGCGATTTCCTGAAAGCCGAACCAGGCATAGGCGGCCAGCAGGGCCGGGATCAGCAGCGCCGCCTGCACCAGGGTGATCAGGGCATAGGCCCGTTCGCGGCCGATGGCGATGAAAAAGGGCTGCAACCCGACGGCAATACCGGAAACCGCGCCGAAAATCGCCAGCCAGCGGAAATAAGGCACCGCAGCGCCCCACTGACTGCCGAGGATGACGGCAACCAGATCCTGGGCGATGACCGCCATGCCCACGCCGGCCGACAGGGAGACAATGCCGAGAAAGCCGAGAACCGTATTGAAGGCCCGGGCCAGTTCCTGCGGGTCATGGGTGATTTTGGCAAAGGTCGGCAGCAGGGCGCGGCCTGTCGGCAGCACCAGCTCGCGGCTGGGCATCGTCGCGATATCGACCGCAACCGTGTAATAGCCCATCTGTGCCGATCCTCCGGCCCCGCCGACAAGAAACGAGTCCATTTTCTCGTTCACATAGCGGGCGACCGAGAAAACCAGCAGCCATTGGGAAATCGACCAGATCTCCCCTATTTTGGCAAGCGCCAGACGGGGGCGGTAATCGGACATCCAGAAGCTGATGACAACGGTAACGATGGCCGAAATCGGCATGGCAAGCGCCAGGGCGATATAATTGCGCAGGATCAGCGCCGCTATCATCACCAGCACGAAGGTCGCCAGCTTGCGCGATACCCAGAAACGAAACTCCTTGCCGAACTGCAGGTGGCGGCGAAAATCGACAATGCCGATATTCTGAAAGCCGACGATGGCGGCGCGGGTGGCGACGATGGGCAGGATGTCGCCGACCCGCGGATCGTTGAAATAAGAGGCGACGAAGGGCGAAACCAGCAGGATCACCGCCGTCATGCACAGGCCGACGGCGATCTGCAGGGTCCAGGCGCTGTCGTAATATTCCCGCTCGGTATAATTGCCGCGCAGCAGCGCCGTATCCACCTGGGTTTCGGCCAGACGTTCGATCAGGGCGACCACGACCATGGCCATGGCGACGACGCCGAAATCGTCCGGCGTCAGCAGGCGGGCCAGAATGATGGTGCTGAACAGGCCGATGAAACGGATCGACCAGCGCATGAGCACCATCCACACGGCTCCCCTGGCCATGTGCCCGCTGATCGATTTGAAATCATGTTTTTCCTTCTCGCTCATGACTTCATATCCTGAGGCCCCGAAAATTGCCGCCCGGCGTATAGTGTGCCGGATGGGGAAAAATTTTTCGCCGGATAATGGGTACCGCCCTCATGTATACGTTTTTCAAAACCCTGGCCCTGCCGCCTTTTCTGTTGTTCGCCCCCTTTCTGGCGGCCTGGTGGCTGCGCAAAAGGCGCGCCGGGCGGATATTGTTCGCCCTCGCCATCGTGCTGGCCTGGGGGTTGAGCACGCCTTTTATCGGTTCGCGACTGCTGGCGGCGCTTGAAACCATGCCGGCGCTGAACCGGCCATTGCCGCAGAAAGCCGCCATCGTCGCGCTGTCGGCCGGGATAAAACACAATGCCCCTGAATATGGCGGCGAAACCGTTGACGAACGCACCCTGCTGCGCCTGCGCTATGCCGTGCGGCTGCAGCGGCAAAGCGGGCTGCCCCTGCTGGTCAGCGGCGGCAGGCTGCGCAATGCCGACACCTCGCTGGGCGAACTGATGCGCCGGGCGGCTGTCGAGGATTTCGGCCTGTCCGATGTCTGGGTTGAAGATGCCTCGCTCAACACCTGGGAGAATGCGCGCTTCTCCGCCCGTTTGCTGAAAGGCAAAGGGGTGGATACCGTTATTCTCGTAACCCATGCCTGGCACATGCCGCGGGCGGCGGCGGCCTTCCGCGCCCAGGGGCTGACGGTGCTGGCGGCCCCCACCGGCTTTACCGATCGCGCCGCGGCTGAATGGCGGGCCTTTCTGCCGATGATGAACGGGCTGAATGACAGTTTCTTCGCGCTGCATGAATTTCTCGGCCGTCTCTATTATCGCCTGCGTTACTGAACCGGCACTCATGGGGCGGCGCTGTAAAAATGCCCGTCATACAGGCGTTCATAGCCGCGGAACATCGCCGCCTGATCGAAACGGGCAAAGGCGCGGTCGCGGTTTGCCGCCCCCAATGCCGCCCGCCGCGCCGGATCGGCGATCAGCGCTTCCAGCGCGGCGGTGAAGTCCACATCGTCACAACGGCAAACCAGTTCCCGGTTGGCGGGCGAGAGCATATGCGGCACATCCCCGACGGCGGTGGCAGCCACGGGCAGGCCTGCGGCCATCGCTTCCAGAACGCTGTAGGGCATTTGTTCCGTATCCGAAGACAGGGCGAAGATGTCGAGGGCGGCCAACAGACGTTCCGGCCGGTCGCAATGGCCGGTAAAGCGGGCGATATCGCGAATGCCGAGTTCTTCGGCCTGTTTTTCGAGCGCCTCGAGCTCCGGCCCGCCGCCGCCGATGACCAGTGAAATATCGTGACGCCCGCGCAGAACGGCCACGGCCC
>JALXAG010000085.1 GCA_026992315.1 Sneathiellales bacterium
ATCCGGGATCGATCAAGGGGGCGCTTTTCGGGTTCGCATTGCGCAGGGTAACCGTTCCGCGCGATTTCGGGCGCAGCAGGCAGACATGGCAGCTGTAACCGGTGGTGAAATGCAGCTTGCGGTTATGATCGTCGACAATACCGTCGACGAAATGAAGCTGCAGATCCGGCATCTTCTGATCCGGGCTGCTTTTGATAAAGCCGCCGGCCTCGGCAAAATTGCTGGTCAGCGGCCCCTGACGATGGCGCCGCCAGCGCGGAATGGCCTTCAGCACACGCCAGATGCCGCCCGGATCCATGCCGAACAACGCCTCCCGGCCGCCCCGGGCCACGAAATTGAAAATGAAGTCGATATGATCCTGCAGGTTCCGCCCGACACCGGGAAGATGATGGCGGACATCGATGCCGTGGCGTTGCAGTTCCCCGCCGTCACCGATCCCCGAAAGCATCAGCAATTGCGGTGTGGCGAAGGCCCCGGCGGCGAGCACCACCTCGCCGGCTGTGCGGATATCCTGCAGCCGCCCGCCCCGACGGATGCGCACGCCGGCCGCGCGGCCATCTTCGATCAATATGGCTTCGGCCCGCGCCCCGGTCAGAATATGCAGATTTTCCCGCGCCCTGGCCGGATCGAGATAGGCCCGGGCGGCGCTGCAGCGTTCGCCATCGATCTGGGTGAGCTGATAGAAGCCCACACCTTCCTGTTCCGCCCCGTTGAAATCCTCATTCAAGGGAATCTGCTGCGCCGCGGCCGCCCGGCAGAAGGCCTCGCCCAATTCGGTCCGCCAGCGGGAATCGGCCACGTTCAGCGGTCCGCCGCGCCCGTGAAAGGCATCGTCGAAACGTTCGTTGTTTTCGGCCTTGCGGAAAAAGGGCAGCACATCGTCATAGGACCAGCCGCGATTGCCCAGCGCCGCCCAATGATCGTAATCGCCCGGATGACCGCGGATATAGATCATGGCATTGATGGCGCTGCTGCCGCCCAGGGCGCGACCGCGCGGCTGATAGCCCCGCCGCCCGTTCAGTCCCGGCTGGGGCACGGTTTCATAGGCCCAGTTGAACAATTTCCCCGGCACGATCGCCGCCACCCCGGCCGGCACGCGGATCAGGATATTGTTGCCGCCGCCGCCCGCCTCGATCAGGCAGACCTTGTTCGCAGGGTTTTCCGACAGCCGCGCTGCCACCACGGCCCCGCCCGAGCCGCCGCCAACAACGATATAATCATACATATGTGCCGTCTCCCCCTGATCCCTTCATGCCCCCGTAAAGGACCATTGAACGCGATTGGCGGCTCATATACAACCGTTGCCATATCCGCCTGCGGCTGATGTTCCCTCCGCAAATACAGGAACCGCCATGCTATCGATATTGTCCCTGGGTTTTCTGATCGGCATGCAGCATGCCCTGGAAGCCGATCATGTCGCCGCCGTCTCAAGCCTGGTCGCAGGCAAGAAATCCCTGCGCAGCATTGCCCGCCACGGCGCCGCCTGGGGATCGGGACATGCGCTGATGCTGCTGATCGTCGGCGGCGGCGCCCTGCTGATGGGACGCAGCGTGCCGGAAAACTTCGCCGCATGGATCGAATTCGCCGTCAGCATCATGCTGATCGGCCTGGGCGGACATCTGCTCTACCGTCTGTGGCGGGATCGTATTCATTTTCACAGCCATCGCCACGATGACCGGACCGTCCACTTCCATGCCCATTCCCATCGCGGGGAACCCGGCCCCCACGATGCCAGCCCCCATGATCACGATCACCCCGAAGGGCTGCCGCTGCGTACCTTTGCCGTCGGGCTGATGCATGGCATGGCCGGATCGGCGGCATTGGTGGTGCTGACCGCCTCGGCCATCGCCTCGCCGCTGGCCGGTTTGTTGTATATCGTCCTCTTCGGCGCGGGCTCGATTCTCGGCATGTGGGCCCTGTCGCTGATCATCGCCGTGCCGCTCAGCTTCACGGCCAAATTTCTCACCCTCGCCAATAACGGCCTGCAGGCAGCCATCGGCATCGCCACCATCGCCATCGGCGGCTGGCTGATGCACGGTACGGGTATCCTTGCCTTCTGAACCTTTGTGACCGCAATCATGCCCGGCGCTTTCGCCCTGGCGACAGCGGCCTATTACCTTCTGTTTCTGCGCACCGGCCTGTAAGCACCAGGGAAAATCGTGCAAGGAAAACGGAACCGATACCGGCATCCCTACGCCGGGCGGAGGGTTCTTGACTTAATTGCGTGTTTCGTTATATTTGAATATAATTCATCCGGCCGGTGCGGGCCATCCATTCGGATCCGCCTGCGGAATGACCGGCATCGCAGGGCTGCAGCCCTGAATTTTACAGGCACATGCCATGAAACTCGACATGCCCATCGATCTGATGGAAATGCAGGCTGAAAAAGCCGCAAGCTTTCTGAAATCCATGGCCAACAAACACCGGCTGATGGTGCTTTGCGCCCTGTTCGACGGTGAACGTTCCGCAGGGGAACTGGCCCGCCAGCTTGGCACCAAGCAGCCGAACACCTCTCAGCACCTGTTCAAGCTGCGCGCCGAGGGGCTGGTGGAAACCCGGCGCGAGGCGCAGACCATCTATTACCGCCTGGCCAGCGACGACATGAAGCCGATCATCGAGCATCTCTACCGGCTGTTCTGCAAGGTGCCGGAACAACCGGCCGACCATAGCTGAGCCTGTCCGCCCTTTTTCTTCAGGCGGCGCCCTGCTTCAGCGCCATGGCGGAAAAGGGCAGGCGGATGTAAAAGCAGGCGCCCCCTCCTTCCCCGCCATCGACCCAGATGCGCCCGCCGAAATGATCGACGATCTGCCGCGATATCGCCAGCCCCAGCCCCGAACCGCCGGGATTGCCCTTGCGCCCGGCACTGATCTGGCGGAATTTGTCGAAGATCGTATCCCGCTCCGCTTCCGGAATGCCGATGCCGTTGTCCCGCACGCTCAGCAACAGTGAATCGCCGTCGCGGCGTGCGCTCAGCCATACGCGCCCCTTGCCCCGGTCGCAGAACTTGACCGCATTGGCCAGAAGATTGACCAGCACCTGAATCATCCGGTCCTTGTCGACCTTCAGCGGCGGCAGTCCCGGTTCGATATCGACATCGAGCAGAACGTTCTTTTCGCCGAACAACCCGCCGACGGCGGCCAGCGCCTCATCGATCACCATGGCGGGGCTGACATCCTCCATCTGCCAGACGAACTGGCCCGCCTCCATCTTCGCCAGATCGAGAATGTGATTGATCAGCCGGGTCAACCGCGCGCTTTCGCGAATGATGATGCCGAGGAATTCCTCGCGCTGGCTTCTGGAAACATCGGGATGATCGTACAGAATCTCGCTGAAGGAACGGATGGAGGTCAGCGGCGTGCGCAATTCGTGGCTGATGGTGGAGAGAAACTCGTCCTTCAGGCGGTCCAGCTCCTTGAGGCGCTCATTGGCGGCGCGAAGTTCTGCCGTTGTCCGTTCCAGCTCCGCCGATTTCTGTTCCAGGCGGTGGCTGTATTCGATCACCTGCGATGTTTCGTCCAGAATGACCATCACGTCTTCCAGACCGACCACCGCCCCCTTGACCACGGAGGAGACCATCACGCTGGCCGAGGCGGATCCGATCACCCCCGCCAGCACCCGTTCGGAGAAATCGACCAGATCGGCATCGGCCTCCTGAAGCTTGCCGATATTCACCCCGCGGGAACGGGCATAGGCGCTCAGCATCTTTTCGGCCCGCTTGCGCCCGGTAAACCGCACCATCAGATCCTGAATATCGGCAACCGTGGCCGAACCGCGGCGAAAGCGCGAACCGTCATCCGACCGCAGGCGGAAGGCATCGACGAACAAGGCCGCCTGTACCCGCTCCAGCGCGCTTTGCCGGGAGAACAACGACACCGCGATCAGCGCACCGCCATTGGCCAGCATCGACCAGATCAGCGAATGGGTCAGGTGACCGTAATCGGTCATGCCGAACAGGGCATAGGGTTTGAGCCAGGCGATCCCCCACGGCCCTTCGAGCACGAAATCCAGCGGCAGCCAGCCCGAACGGGCAAAGGCCGGCAGCAGCAGGGTGTAGACCCAGACCAGAAACCCGGCGGTCAGCCCGCTCAGCGCGCCAAGACGGGTTGCCCCCTTCCAGAAGATCCCGGCCAGAATGGCCGGGGCGAACTGGGCGGCCGCGGCAAATGACACCAGGCCGATGGTCACCAGCGCATAGGATTCGCCGATAAAGCGGTAATAGGCATAGCCCAGCAGCAGAATGAACAGGATCGAACTGCGCCGCACCGTCAGCAACAGCCCGGTCAGATCTCCGCGCGAGGTCAGCTTCAGCCTGTCGATACGCAGCAGGATCGGCATGATCAGGTTGTTGCACATCATGGTGGACAGGGCGATCGCCGCCACGATCACCATGCCGGTGGCCGCCGACAGCCCGCCGATATAGGCCAGCAGGGCGATCCCCTCGCGCCGGGCGGCCATCGGCAGGGTCAGAACGAAGGTATCGGCATCGATATCCGGGCCGGGAAACTGCATCAGGCCGGCCACGGCTATCGGCAGCACGAATATATTGATCAGCAGCAGATACAGCGGAAACAGCCATACCGCCTTGCGCAGGTGACTTTCGCTGACATTTTCGACCACGGTGACATGAAACTGGCGCGGCAGGCAGACGATCGCCGCCATCGACAGAACGGTCATGGTGATCCAGCGGCTGTAATCGCCGCCGCCATCCACCACCATCACCCGGCGGATATTGTCATAGGCCATGGCCCTGGAAAAAAGATCGCCGAAACCGTCATACAGGCCATAGACCACGAACAGGCCGACGGCCAGAAACGCCGCCAGCTTGACCAGGGATTCGAAGGCGATCGCCGCCACCAGCCCCTCGTGATGCTCGCTGGCATCGATGTGGCGGGTGCCGAAGAGAATAGCGAACAGCGCCATGACAAGGGCAACCAGCAGGGTGGTGTCGCTGAACACCGGCGCATCGGCCAGGCGCCCGGCCTGGGTCAGGTCCGGAAAATCGAGCAGCATGGTGAAGCTGGTCGAAACCGCCTTAAGCTGCAGCGAGATATAGGGCATGATGCCGATGACCGCGATCACCGTCACCAGCCCGCCGAGCACCGTGCTCTTGCCGTAGCGCGAGGACATCAGATCGGCGATGGAGGTGATGCGGTTGGCCTTGGAAATACGCACCAGCTTGCCCAGCAGAAACGGCCAGGCGAGAAAGACCAGCGTCGGCCCGAGAAAAATGGTCAGAAAACCCAGCCCGTTGACGGCGGCAAAACCGACACTGCCGTAATAGGTCCAGGACGTGCAGTAAACGGCAATGGACAGGGTGTAGATATAGGGGTTGGCAATCAGCGAACGCCCCTGTTCGGCCCGCTTGTCGCCGAAATAGGCGATGGCGAACAGGGCGCACAGATACAGCAGGGAAACGGAAAGGACGACCCAGCTTTCAAGCATCGCCGTCCTCCTCCGGCACGGCGGCGGTATCCCCGGGCGGCGGATGGAACAGATCGCGTGAATTCAGCGCCGAGAGCAGAATCAGCACGGCCCAGACGGCAAACAGATACAGATAGGCGACAGGCAGGCCGAACAGGGAATCGGCGCGGTTGAACAGGTCGAGCACAGGCGGATTGAGGGCGATCAGGGCAAAGCCGAACAGCGCCCCGGCCCGTTCGCGCCAGCGGCTGGCGCTAGCGGCGGACATCTCCGTCCCCGGCAAGCTGATCGGAACCGGCGGCCTCTCCGGCGAAGAAGGCCTCCACACGGCTGACGAGATCGCGGGTCGAAAACGGCTTGGTGATGTAATCGTCGGCGCCGAGCGCCAGCCCCTTTTCGCGGTCGGCATCGCGGCCCTTGGCCGTCAGCATGATGATGCGGACATCGCGCCAGGCAGGATTGGACCTGATTTCACGGCAGACATCGTAGCCGTCGCGTTCAGGCAGCATGAGGTCGAGCAGAATCAGATCGGGCGGCTGTTCGGCACAGGCCTTCAGGGCCGCATCGCCGTTTTCCGCCACCCGCACATCGAGGCCCAGCTTGCCCATGAGAAAACGCAATGACAGCGCGATATTGGGCTCATCCTCCACAACCAGCACCGATCTTCCCATGTCACCACGCCCCTGCCTGTTCCCCCGGGATGCGCCGCCTCCTTCGCGGGCAACCGCTTTTCGCGGTTCTTTGCGCCATGACGTTACTTATAGCCCGATCGTGCGCCCAGGGCAAAATCCGAAGCCGGAAAGACGCAAGAAGCGGCACCCGCACGGTGCCGGGGGGAGAGAAACCGGCCCGCGGGCAGAGGCGGAGCGGGACAGAATCAGCGCCGTCGCGGCAGTTCGATCACCATGCGCAGGCCGCCCTCGGTGCGGTTTTCGGCCCGCACCTTGCCGCCAAGCGCGGTGACATGGCAACGTACCTGCCACAGGCCGATGCCGAAATGTTCATCCTCCTTATCCGCCTGCCCGGGGCGGTTGGAATAATAGCGGTCGAAAATCCGCGGCATGGTTTCGGGCGAAATGCCGGGGCCCTCGTCCTCGACGATCAGTACGGCCTGATCCTTTTCCCGGCGCAGGGTCACGGTCAGCGCCCCGCCGTGAGGAGAGAAGCTGACCGCATTTTCCAGCAGGTTCTCAATCGCGGTTTCGAGGAACTCCTCGCCGGCCAGCACGACGATGCCATCGTCGATACGGCTGTCCAGCACCAGCCCCCGGCGATGACACAGCATGGCATAGGCCGAAAGCATCCGCCGCAGCAACTGGGACAGATCGACCGGCTGACGCGGCGGATCGAGC
>JALXAG010000086.1 GCA_026992315.1 Sneathiellales bacterium
TCATCTATCAACGCGACATTCTGTTGGCGCAGAACCGGGCGCTGGTGCAGCGTCAGCGCGAGCAGGCCGGCGAAGCTTGATGGTTCGAAAAAATAAATAAAATTTTATGTAAAATAAAATACAAGTATTGAATATATGTATCTGTGTTTTATACTTTGTGATGTCTTTATTTTAACCAGGTATTAATTTTTTTTAGATAGCGTGTGACCAAATATCAGAAGGTGGGTTTGGTCATGCGAAAGTTTTTTAAAGACAGCAGCGGTTCCGTTTCCGCGTATTCAGCGCTGTTCATCGTAGCTGCGCTGGGTCTTGGTTCCTTCGCCATCGACTATGGCCGCGTTACCGTGGTGCGCACCCAGATGCAGAATTATGCCGATGCCGGTGCACTGGCCGGTGCGGTTTATTTGGACGGTCGTATCGGCGCGCGCATGCGGGCCGAGGCCGTGGCCAGAAACGCCATGGCCGATGCCAGCGGTGTCGTTAATGACGAATCCGATCTGGAGATCGGCGATATCAATTTCTACAGCCAGCTGTCGCCGGAAAAGGTGCCGGCAAGCAGCGATCTGGATGCCCGTTATATCGAAGTGGCGCTGGAGCCGCGCAATGTGGATTACCTTTTCCGCCGGTTCCTGAATTTCCTTTCCGATCGCGATGAGGCGCAGAGCACCCAGATCACGGCACGGGCGGTGGCCCGTTCCGAACCTTATGTGTGCAATGCGCCGCCGATGATGGTCTGCGATCTGGCCGAGGTCGATCCGTCCATGGATCTGCGCTTCCCTTACAATGCCGGTCGCCAGGTGGTTCTGAAGGAACCCCAGGACGGCGGCAACTGGGCGCCGGGTAATTTCGGGCTGCTGGCATTGCCCGATGGCAGTTCCGACGCTTCGGCGATCGAAACCGCTCTGGCGGAAGTGCAGCCGCAGGACTGCTATGGTTATGACGTGGGGACGGCGCCGGGCAGCAAGACCGAAAAGGTCAAGAACGGCATCAATGTCCGTTTTGGAACCTCGGGTCTGGCTTATCCGCCCGCGCCCAATGTCATCAATTATCCGCGCGATGCCGCCCTGATCGAAAACCCTGACGATAAACTGGGTAACGGCAACTGGGATATCGAAGGCTATTGGGAGCAGAGGCACGGCACCCCCCTGCCGCCGGAGCTGGCCGGAGCGACGCGCTATCAGGTCTATCTCTACGAACTGGGCGAGGAATTCGCCCGTGACGGGCGGATCACCTATTACCCCGTGAATGAACAAACGCCGCCCGGTGCGGTGTTGGTAAGCCCGTCGGGCGCGATGCTGCCCGAAGATCCGGATCATCCGGACGATCCGGATTACGACGGCGTGCCCTCCGCCGCAGTTGCGAGCAACGGGCCGGCCCGTCGGTTGATGGTGGTCGCCCAGCTTCAATGCATCGCCGATAACGTCAGCGGTTCCGGCACTTATCCGACCAACGGGAACTATGTCGAGGTGTTTATCACCGAAACGGTCAAGGATCCGCCGAATGCCGCCATTTATGCCGAGATCGTGCGTCCGGTGACGGCGCAGAACAATCCGGAGTACCATGCCAATGTCCAACTTGTTCGTTAAGGCACTGAAAGACCGCCGTGGCAATGCGATGGTCGAATTTGCCCTCGTCTTGCCGGTCATCCTGCTCATGCTTGGCGGATTGGTCGATATCGGCCGTCTCTTCTACCAGGCGGAAACCCTGGAAAAGGCCCTGCGCAATGGCGCGACCTTCGCTGCCCGTTCCGAACTGCCATTGTCGCAGGAGGCCATCGAGAAAACGGCCAATCTGATCAAGACCGGCACGCTTTCGGGCAATGGCGATCCCTTGCTGCCGGGCTGGCAGAACGGCAGCGGTGCGCTGGATATCGAAACGGTATCGGTGCCGGTGATGGATCCTCTCGGTCAGCAGGAAATGGTGCCGGTCATTCGTCTTACGGCAACGGTGCCCGCGCAGCCGCTGCTGCCGGGTGTATGGGCCTTGTTCGGTCAGGAAAATTTCACCATAGAGGCAAGTCATGAACAGGCATATCTGGGTAACTGAGCGGCCGCTGTGCCGCCTGATCAGAGCTTTTTCCGGCGACCGCCGGGGGGTGGCCGCCGTCAATTTCGCCCTGATGCTGCCGGCGCTGATCGGCCTGAGTGTCGGTGTGATCGAACTCTCGATGCTGATTTTCGATTATCATCGCGCCGCTGAGGCGACGCGCCTGGGTGCACGGGTGGCCGTGCTGTCCGACCCCGTGGCGGTGACGGACGATCTGGCAAGCTTCGGTCCCAAGACCTGCAGCTCCAACGGGGTGAGCGTCACCTGCACGGACGGCAATGTGAACAGTGTCGCATCCTTCGAGGCCATCGTTGACGAGATGCAGCGGGTCATGCCGAAATTGCAGCCGACCAATGTGGAAGTGACCTATGAGGCAACGGGATTGGGCGATCCGGATTCGCCGGCCGGTTCGCCGCCCTGGGTTTCGATCCGTCTGGTGAATGTATCGCATGATTTCATTGCGCCCTCGGTCGTTCCGGGGCTGCCCGATCAGATCAGTTTCGGGCCCTTTACAACCAGCCTGATCGGCTCCGGCAACAACCAGTCATGACGGGCTGGGCGCGCGTTTCTGCCATCTTGCCCCGGCATATGATGCCGGGGCTTTTTTATCTGAAGCGCCCGTGGTGTCAGAAGATCATTGGCCGGGCGATGATCGCGCCGGAAAATGATTCACGGTTTCGGCGATTTGCCGTCGGGCAACGAGGCCACGAGAATGCGGTTGATGCCGCCTTCGTCATTGCAATAGGGCAGCAGCAATCGCTCCCAACACATCAGGCGGCCGTTGACATGGCTCCAGTGCCGGGTCAGAAGGGCTTCACGGGTGTTGACGACAAGCCGATAGGAATCCATGACGACCATGCCGCCATGCAGGTTGATGAGCGTTGAGGCGCGGATGCCGGTATAATCGGTGCCGTAAAGCGTTGTCAGATGGATGCCGAACAGACGGTAGAGGAAATCCTCACCCCCGTGCAGGGGTTCGATAATGGCGATATGCCCCAGCAGATAGGTGAAGTCGGCCGGCTGGATGGCGGTAAAATGGGGAATGTCGAAAGTGGCGATCTTGCTGTTCCAAAGATCGAGCAGCCAGCGCAGCCGTTCGTTACCGATGGCACTGCGGGCCGGGCTGGGCTGAAAGCGCGGCGGCGCCGGCAGATCGTCATATGCGTATTCGCTGCTCACGCCACGATGCCGCGGTTTGCGGTTTCATTGCCATGCCATGCACCGTCCTCCATAGGGACGACATGTTCCTCCAGGAGGCATGTTGAAGGAGAAACGGATAACGAGTCTCCGCCATTGCGGAAGGGCACGGAACACAAACCAAAAAAACGAAATTCTACCATATCGCCATTCCCATATGACGAAACGCTGTTGTGCGGCGCAAATAATACTTTTTTCCGGATGTCGTTGCAAGAAATTGTGACGAATAAAGAGCATTCATTTATTTTCAGAATTTTTATGTAATTATTTGCGTATGTATTTTTTCCTATATGTTCTTTTCCCCAGATATTTTGCACTGCAAAAATTCATGATGATTAAGGAACTAAATCTGTATTGTTGCCTGCCCCTGGTCCAGAACGATATGGCCGTCTTCGGCTTTCCGGCACAGGAACCGTACCGTGGCACCTTCCTGCCAGATTTCCGTGCGGATGGTCTCTCCCGGATAGACCGGGGCGCTGAACCGGGCCTCGAATTGTCTGAGACGGGCGGGATCGTATGCGCAGCAGGTTTTCAGCACCGCACGGCAGGCAATGCCATAGGTGCACAGCCCGTGCAGAATGGGCCGGGGGAACCCGGCGGCGCGGGCGAAATCCGGGTCGGCGTGAAGCGGATTGAGATCGCCGCACAGCCGATACAGCAGGGCGTGATCGGGCCGGGTCGGGCAATCGACGATCCGCTCGGGTGCTCTGTCGGGCAATGGTTCGCTTTGCGGGGATGGTCCGCGCGGGCCGCCGAAGCCGCCGTCGCGTCGGGCGAAGACGGTGGAACGCAGGCTGCAGATGGGGGCCTCGTCATCGGCATCGCTGATATGGGTATCCATGAGGATGATGGCGCCCTTGTCCGCCCCCTTGTCGTAGATTTCACTTAGCTGTGCATAGGCACGGACCCGCCCGCCGGGCGGAAGGGGGCGATAAAATTCCATTTTCTGGGCGCCGTGCACCACACCCACCATGTCGATGCCGGCCTCTTCAAGCAGGGTGCTGTCCCAGGTGATGGTGGTGGCCAGGCTGGGCACGGCCCTGAGGCCGCGTTCGAAGAAGAAGGGTTTCTCGGCCTCATTCAGCGGATCGGAGCCCATGCCGACCAGAATATTGTACAGCAGCGTTGCCCTGAAATCATAGGCGAAGGTTCTGGTTTCGGTGCGCATGCCGCACAGACGTTCATAATCCAGTGCCATCCTCAATCCTCCATCAGATAGCCCTGACGGTCGGGCAGGGGGGTGGTGCCGGCGATCTTGGCGATGGCTTCATGCGGCCGGGCCCAGCGCTGGTTGAAGCGCGAGAACAGCAACCCGTCGGTGCGTGCCGTGATTTCATGGCGTTGCTGGGTCGTCGGGTCGAGGATCTCGCCAATGATATCCCCGGCTTCGATCCGCTCGCCCAGGGACGCCCTGAAGACGATGATGCCGCCAGCCGGCGCGCGCACCAGTTCGCAGGCGTTCAGCGGCGTCGCCTCTCCCGGCGGATCTGCCAGCGGGCCGGGATCGCCCGCGATCACGCCGCGCCGTTTCAGAAAACGCAGCAGGGCCTCGGCATCCCGGCGGGCCAGCGCATCCTCGACATCGGCCTGACCGCGCAGTTCCACCGTTGCCGACAGGCAGCCCAGGGGAATGGCGACGCCTTCAGGCGCATTCCGGCGCAATTGCCACCACAAGGTGCTGAAGGCTTCATCGAACGGGTTGCCGCCGGAAGAATGGGCCAGCAGGGTGACGGGGGCGCCGAGATCCCCGGCCAGGTCGCGTGCCTCGGGCCACAGATCCGTGCCCAGGTAGATATGCATCAATGCCTCGTAATCGCAGTGCAGATCGAGGACGATATCCGCATCATGGGCCAGACGCATCAGGGTGAGTTTCAGCGCCGCATTTTCGTCGGCGGGGGTCTGTTCGTCCAGCGCCGCCGCCACCGCCATGTGGACCAGACGGCGGTTTTCTTCCTCGTCCGGGCCGAGAACGGCGGCAAGCTTGTCCCGGGTCAGGGCATAGAGATCGGGGAAATTGCGGTTGAAATTCTCGCCGCCGCCCATTTCATAGCGCCCGATGTGATGGTTGAAGGCAAATTGCCCCAGCCCGATCGGATTGGCCGCGGGCACGATGATCAGTTCGCCGGTTATCTCCTCCCTCTCCAGCAGGCGGATCAGGTGATGGGCGACGAGCCCGCCCGGCAGTTCGTCAGCATGCAGGGATGCCTGAATATAGGCCTTGGGCCCCTGTCCGGGATTGCCGAAACGGTAAACATGCAGTTCCCTGCGGCTGCCCGGCAGGCCGTGCGGCAAAACGATGGTTTCGGTTTTCGGCATGTTTCCCCCAGAAGCTGGCATCGGCGCGGTTCAACCATTAGCATGGATCGGAGGCGGCGGGAATCTCCGCCGCGGCGGTCAAGATGCAGGGGAATGATAATGACGGCAAGCGCGACGGCAAGCGGTATCGATTTCATTGTTGAAGGCGCGGTGGCCAGATTGCGCCTCAATCGTCCGGAAAAACACAATGCCATGCATCTGCCGATGTGGACGGCTTTTGCCGCGGCGCTGAAATCGGTGCCGGAAAGGCCGGAAATCCGCTGCGTGATCATCGAGGCGGCAGGCGAGAATTTTACATCGGGCATCGATCTGGCGGCGCTGATGGCTCTGGGGCAGGGGTTCATGCAGGAAGAACCGGTGCGTGCCCGCGCCCGGCTGCGCGAAACGATTCTGCGCCTTCAGGATTGTTTTACGGCGATAGAACAATGCCCCGTTCCTGTTATCGCGGCGGTGAAGGGGGCCTGTATCGGCGCCGGAATCGACATGATTTCCGCCTGTGACATGCGTTACTGCACCGCCGATGCCTGGTTCTGCATTCAGGAAATCAATATCGGCATGGTGGCCGATGTCGGCACCCTGCAGCGCCTGCCCCATATCATCCCTGAAGGGCTGGCCCGCGAACTGGCCTATACCGGCCGCAAGCTGCATCCGGCCGAGGCCCGCGCCGCCGGGCTGGTGAACGCGGTTTATGAGGATGAAACGGCCCTGCGCGTCGGCGTCGGCGAGATTGCAAGGACGATTGCCGAAAAATCGCCGATGGCCATTCGCGGCACCAAGGAAATGCTGAACTATACCCGCGATCACAGCGTGGCTGATGCGCTCAATTACATCTCCGTCTGGAATGCGGCGATGCTGATGGGCGAGGATCTGAACGAACAGATGAGCGCCAATGCTGCCAAACGCCCGGCCCGGTTCAAGGACCCGCTGCCACCGGCACGTCTGGACTGAGCGGCCAAGGCCCGGGCGGCAGGGCCCGATCCGGCATCACAGGCGGGTGCGGATATCCCATAATTCCGGGAACAGGCGGATTTCCAACGCTTTGACCAGATAGCCGACACCGGCGGTGCCGCCGGTACCCCGGCGCATGCCGATGGTGCGTTCGACCGTGGTCAGATGGCGGAAACGCCAGCGGCGGAAGGCTTCCTCCAGATCGACGAGCTTTTCGCCGAGTTCGTACAGGTCCCAGTATTTTTCCGTATTGCGGTAAACAGTCAGCCAGGCATCCGCGACGCTGTTATCCGCCTGGCAGGGTTTGTGCCAGTCGCGATGCAGGCGGGCCTCGTCTATCGGCAGTCCGCGCCGGGACAGCAGGATGACGACCTCGTCATAGAGGCTGGGCGAATCGAGGATGTCCCGCAGTTTCGCCAATATTTCCGGGCGGTGGCGAAAGGGTTCAGTCAGCCTGGCATTCCTGTTGCCGAGCAGGAATTCCATCATCCGGTACTGATGGGACTGAAAGCCCGATGACGCGCCGAGTACATCGCGAAAGGCCAGATAATCCGCCGGGGTCATGGTAGAGAGCACTTCCCAGGACTGGAAAAGCTGGCTCTGAATGCGGGCGACGCGGGAGAGTATCTTGAAGACCGGGCGCAGATTGCCTTTCCGGATCAGCGGCAGGGTCGCCGATAATTCGTGCACCGCCAGTTTCAGCCACAACTCGGTCGCCTGATGGATGACGATGAACAGCATCTCGTCATGGCTGTCGGAAAGGGGGTTCTGGCAGGAGAGCAGCTTGTCGAGATCCAGATAATCGCCATAGCTCATTGCTTCGCTAAAATCGAGGCGCGCCCCTTCCATATGGTCGTTTTCGGGCTCATCCGGTTTCATGTCACGGCCTGTCTGCGATGGTAACGTTTCTGACGCCAACGTTCGTCTTCGGCGATTGCGGCCATGCGTTCCACGGCATCCCAGACATCGACGAAGCGGGTATAAAGCGGCGCGAAGCCGAAGCGCATCAGGTCGGGGCTGCGGAAATCGCCGATGACACCGTCTTCGATCAGCGCCTGCATGAAGGCATAGGCCCCGCCATGGCGGATGGAAACCTGACTGCCGCGCCGGCGTTCTTCGCGCGGGGTGACGATCTCAAAGGCATCGCCCGGCAGGCGTTGTTCCGCCAGTGTCATGAACAGATCGCTCAGTGCCAGGGATTTCCTGCGTATGGCAGCCATGTCGATACCGGCAAAGCTGGCCAGCCCGGCTTCCAATGCGCGCAATGCCAGAACAGATGGCGTGCCGCAGAGCATCCGCCGGATGCCGGGGGCCGGGGCATAGGCGGTGCCGAAATCGAAGGGGGCAGCATGGCCCATCCAGCCGCTCAATGGTGTGCGGACTGATTCCTGCAGACGTTTGGCGATATAGAGAAAGGCGGGGGCGCCGGGGCCGCCGTTGAGATATTTGTAGCCGCAGCCGACGGCGAAATCCACATCGCAGCCGTCCAGATCGACGGGAAGCGCGCCGGCGCTGTGCGACAGATCCCAGAGGATCAGCGCCCCGGCGTCATGGGCCGCTTTCGTGATGGATTTCATATCCCACAATGCGCCGGTGCGGTAATCGACCTGGGTCAGCATGACCACGGCGATGCTTTCATCGATGGCGGCCGGCAGTCCGGCGCGCGAGCTCAGGCGCAGCTCGGCATTTTCCAGTCCTTGGGCGATGTACAGATCGGTCGGGAAATTTCCCTCTTCCGAGAGGACGATTCTGCGTTGCGGACGCAGGGTCAGCGCCGCATGGAGCAGTTTGTACAGATTGACAGAGGTCGAATCGGTCACGATGACCTGCCTCGGGCCGGCGCCGATCAGCGCCCCCAGCCTGTCGCCAAGCGTTTCGGGCAGGGATATCCAGCCGTGCTTGTTCCAGCTGCCGATCAGATCCCTGCCCCATTCTTCCTTCACGGCTCGGTTCAGCAGCGCCGGTGTTGCGCGCGGCAGGGGGCCGAGGGAATTGCCATCGAGATAGATCACCCCTTCAGGCAGGGAAAAGCGCTCGCGGCAGGGGGCGAGCGGGTCGCACGCATCGGCGGCAAGGCAGTCTTCCCGGGTGTCCATGCGCAAGGTTTCCCCGGTATTCAGCTGGCCACCAGGGCAACGCCGGTGAAGTAGATGTGGCCGAAGACCAGTGCCGGATAGAGGATGAGGGTGGCAACAATGGGCCAGCCGCCAAGCGGCGGCAGTTCGCGGCTGCGCCCCTGCAGCAAGGCGAGGAAGGGAATACGGCTGGTGGTTCGCGCAAGCTCGGCCCATTTCTGCGGGTCCCGGCGCTGCAGGCGGGCATCGGCCATGAATTGGGCAATGACGCTGAAGGCGAGAATCCCGCCGAAAAACAGGATGGAGGCGACATCGCCATTGGCCAGAAGATGGGCCAGCGACCAGAGGGCAACGCCGCTGAGCATCGGATGACGGGCCAGCCGCTTGCCGCCGGGGGACAGATAGGCACCGGTAACAAGCAGGATGGCAAAGGGCATGAGTGTGAGGGCGATATGCAGCCCGCCGGCCCCGATGTTCCAGATTTCACGATACGGCGCTTCCGCCCGCCCGCTCCAGGCCAGATACAGACCGGTGGCAGCGATGATGGCGAAGCCGGCCTTATAGGGGATGATGCCGATGGCGCCGATGAAGCGTTCGCGCAGGCCCGGCAGCAGGAAAATCAGATGCACGCCGAGAAAAAGCGCCAGGCCGATGACCAGCGCCGTATATCCGTAAGGCAAATTCCGCCTCCGTAAGGGGGCGGGGCGTTCACCCCGCCATCATGGTTTCTTTAAGTCCAGGGTCCGGACCCTAAAATGAGGATCCATGATAGCGGGGTGGTGCGGCCTCGTTAAGCCTGTTTTTTGCTGGCGGCGGTTTTGCGCCGCGTGGTGGTTTTCTTCGCTGCCGGCGCCTTTTCGCCAATCATGTGAATATCCCGCTGCGGATAGGGGATAGAGATCTTTTCCGCATCGAAACGCTGCTTGATGGTTTTCTGCAGATCGAACAGCACAGCCCAGTAATCCGCGGTTTTCGCATGGGCGCGCACGGCCAGATCGACGGAGGATTCGCCCAATGCCTTGACCGCCGTCATCGGCGCCGGGTCGGAAAGGATGCGTTCATCCGCACTGAGGATATCCTCCAGCACCTTCATTGCATGGTCGATGTCGTCGTCATAGCCGATGCCGATCGTCAGGTCGATGCGGCGGGTCGGGTTGCGCGAATAATTGACGATGGTGCTGTTCCAGACCGTCGAATTGGGGATGGAGATGAAAACATTGTTTGCCGAATGCAGTTCGACCGTGAACAGATCGATCTTCTTTACCGTTCCGGCCTGTCCGGCCACCTCGATCGCATCGCCGACCCTGAAGGGGCGCAACACCAGCAGCATCACCCCGGCGGCGACATTGCTGAGCGTACCCTGCAGCGCCAGGCCGATGGCAAGGCCGGCGGCGCCGAGAACGGCGATTATGCTGGTGGTCTCCACCCCGAAGCGGTCGAGAACGGCCAGAACGGTGATAATGATGATCGTATATTTGACGACGGTGCCGGCCAGCGGCAGCAGGGTATCGTCCATCCATGGTGCCTTGCGCAGCATCTTGCGTATCGCTGCGGCCGCCTTGCCCGAAAACCACCAGCCGACGATAAGGATAACCGCTGCCGTGATGATGTTCAGACCGTAGGCAGTGGCAATGGTCATAGCATCGCTTGATGTCATTGGTATTCTCTTTTCCTTCTTATGGGTGCAGCATTCCGCTGTTTTTTCTTAATGCTTCCCCTTAGGGTATATATCCTGCCGCACTGCTTCCACCGTGCCGCGCTTTCCACAGGAAAGTTTTTTATTTTTACCGAACTATGCATTGCTATGGCCAAAATAAAAACGTTAAAATGATGTGAAACAGGATTCCGGGGGAATATGCGAAGGCAGGGGAAAACCTGTGAGCCGTCTGGCAGGCGCAAGACACGGGGCAATGCCCCGCGTAAAAGCCGGAATGGACCTCGGCCTTCATCGGCTTACTCAGGATGGGAGAGTATCAAAATGACCAATTTCAAGGCTGTGGCCGTATTGTTTGGTACGGTTGTGCTGGCGGGCTGTGCCGGAACGCAGCTTCAGAAAGCGGAGGGGCTGGCGCCTAAGGGCGATGCCTTTGCCAAATACCTGTATCAGGATTATCTGAGCATCGCCAAGGAGGAATATGCCGAGGCCGATTACGGCAACTCCGACTATTTTGCCCTGAAAGCCATGAAGTCCTCCGAAGGTGCCAGGGTGCTGCCTCAGGAAGTCAGTGAACGGCAGCTTCCGAAAAATCGGGTTCCGGTTCTCTCCGGCGCGCGCGACCGGCTGATGACGGCACTGAATGGCGGTGCGGGCGACAAATGGCCCGAGCTGGCAGCCCGGGCCCAGGCGATGTACGACTGCTGGCTGGAGGAGGAAAGCGAACCCAACCGCCAGCAAAAGGACATCAATGAATGCCGGGATGCGTTCATCGTGGCGATGGAAAAGATCGAGGCGGCGATGAAGCCGGCCCCGATGATGAAGAAGCCCATGATGAAAAAAACCATGATGAAGAAGCCGGTGAAAAAGGCCGAGCCCATGGCGCCCAAGCCCAAGGGCTGGATCATCTATTTCGATTTCAACAGCGACAAGCTGACGCCTGCGGGCATGGCCAAGGTGCGCGAGGTCGCCAAATATGCGGGTACGAAGATGTTCGTTACCGTTCGCGGCCACGCGGATCGGGCGGGGTCTGACAGCTATAACGCCAAGCTGGCCGAACGCCGTGCCGAGGCGGTGGCCTTCGCCCTGATGGATGCCGGCGTTCCGGCGCTGAAGATCCGCATGAACAGCCTGGGCGAAAAAGAGCCTGCCGTGGTGACCCCCGACGGCAAGCGCGAAGCGCTGAACCGTCGCGTCACGATCACGGTGACGGTGAAGTAACGCCTGCGGATTCCGCCATGTACCGATGACAGCAACACAGGCCGGGGGCTGCCCCCGGCCTGTATCTGTCTTCGAATGGGGCATGGTGAGTGCGGTTATGCATATGCGTTAAACGGAACGATACGAGAGGATGACATGCGCCTTCTGATAGCCATTCTTCTACCCTGGCTGGGTTTTTTCACCATTGGCAGACCGCTTGCCGGCATTATCTGCCTGATACTGCAGGTCACGGTGATCGGTTGGATACCGGCTGCGATCTGGTCGGTTTATGCGCTCAGCCAGTACAATACCGACAAGAAGATTGCCGCAATGCGCAACGAATAGCCTTCATGGGGACATCATTGGAACAGGGAAGAAGGTCATGAAAAAGCTGCTGGCAGGTATTCTGATAATCGTCGTGCTTCTGGTTGCGGCCGTGGTTGCCCTGCCGTTCATGATTCCGGTCGATACGCTCCGCGATCAGGCGATTGCCGCGGTCAAGGAAAACACCGGCCGGGATCTGACGATCGGCGGTGAAATGTCCTTGTCCCTGTTTCCTTCCATCGCGCTGGCGGCGGACGATGTGCGCCTGTCCAATGCCCCCGGTGCCGAAACCCCCGACATGGTTTCGGTGAAACAGATCCGCCTTGAGCTGCAGCTTCTGCCGCTGATCGGCGGGACGGTCAGGCTGGACCGGCTGGTTCTGGTCGAACCGGTGATCGATCTGGAAATTCTGCCCGATGGCAAGGCCAACTGGCAGATGGGTAAGGTTTCCGCCTCTGGGGGCTCCGAGGACAGGCAGGATGATCGCGATGCGGGCGATACGGGCGGGGAGGCAGGAGAGCTGCCGGAAATCAATCTTGGCGATGTCCGCCTGGTCAATGGTTCCCTGACATATAACGACCGCTCCACCGGGCAGAAAGTGGCGCTTGGCGCGATCAATGTCGATGTCAGCCTGCCGGATCTCGACAGCCCCTTTGCTCTTAACGGTGCCGTCGATTACCGGGGCCGGACCGTCACGCTGAATATTTCCAGCCCCTCCCTGCGGCCGCTGATCGAAGGGGGGCGGAGCGATTTCACCATCGCCAAGAAAAGCGATCTTTTCAGCGCCGATTTCAAGGGCGGCGTTTCACGCAAGGGCGGCATGACGATTGACGGCACCGTGGATATGAAGATCGAATCGGTCCGCGATCTTGCCGCCTGGCTCGGAACCGATCTGCAGATCGGCGGCAAGGATGCGCTTGGGGCCTTTGCCCTTGCCGGCAGGGTTTCCACCACGCCGGGGCGCATGCGCTTCAGCGATGCGCGAATCGCCATCGACCGGATCAAGGGAACGGGCGAACTGGCGGTCGATCTGACCGGAAAGGTGCCTGCCGTTTCCGGGCGGCTGGATATCGAAACTCTGGATATCCGCCCCTATCAGGGGGGTGACGGCGCTGCGGCCGAAGGCGGCGACACGGCAAAGAATGACGGCAAGCCCGCCGATTGGAGCGACGAGCCCATCGATCTGTCTGGGCTGAAGGCGGCCAATGCCGATTTCACCGTTACTGCCGGGGCGATTATCACCAATACGATCCGTATCGGACGGACAGCCCTGACCCTGCGTCTGAAAGATGGGGTGATGAAGCTGGATTTGCCGGAAATGGCGCTTTATGACGGGCAGGGGAAGGGGGCGCTCACCGTTGACGGGCGCAAGCTTCCCGCCATCCGGGCCAATCTGGACATTGCCGGCGTCAGCCTGGCCGGGTTGCTGAAGGATGCCGCCGGTTTCGGCCGTCTGGAAGGGACGGGGCGCATTGTTGCCGCGGTCACCACAAAGGGCGGGAGCGAACGTCAGTTGGTGCAGAATCTGAACGGCAAAGGGCGTTTCGCCTTTACCGATGGCGCCATCCTCGGTTTCAATCTCGCTGCCATGGTGCGCAATGTCACCGATGCCTTCTCCGGCGGTGGATCGAAAACGGCAAAGACGGATTTTTCCGAACTGACCGGCAGTTTCACCATCAGAAACGGCATTCTGAACAATCCCGATCTGATCATGAAAAGCCCGCTTCTGCGTGTCAGCGGCAAGGGCGATGTCGATCTGCCCGCGCGCAGCATGAAATACCGGGTGGAACCGAAAGCGGTGGCTTCGCTGGAAGGGCAGGGCGGCAAGACCGATGTCGGCGGGATCATGGTGCCGGTCATCGTCGAAGGGAAATGGGAAAATCTCAGCTTCCGGCCCGATCTGGCCGGGGCGATCGGTGCGGCGGTGAAGGATCCCAAGGCCCTGCTTGAAAAAGCCGCAGGTGCCGGCAAGCTCAAGAAGAACGTGGGCGGCAGTCTTGGCAAGGCGCTCAAAGGGGCCCTGCCTGCCCCTGCCGGTGCGGATGGCGGCAGCGCGAAAAAGAAAAATGCCCTGCCCGATCCGGGCAAGGCGCTGAAAGGGCTATTGGGTAATTGAGAGTAAAGCCGCCGGCCGGCTGAAGGTGAGCCGGTCGGCCGGTCTGTAAATAAACTGGGGGCGGAAGAATGAATGAATCCCTTTCGGTGACGGCTGTCCTCAGCCGGTTCGGCGATTGGCTGTACGATCTGTTTTCGCCGGTTATCGAACTGCTGGGCAATGTACCCTGGGCACTCGGCGACTGGACCTTGTTCACCCCCTTCGCCGTGCCGTTTCTGTATTGGTTGTTTCTAAAAGTCGCCCGGCGGCGGACCCATGACCGGCCTTATGGCAAGCTGATGCTGCTGGGCCTTCTGCTGGGCGGGGTGATCGAATTCTTTCAGCCGGCGGCGGAACGCATGCTGCTGGGGCCATCGCTCTGAAACCATCCCTTTGAAGGGGAAGGGCGGTTGGCGGGCAGGTCCGTGACGGGGCCCGATGCAATGCCATTCACGCCGGCGGAAACCGTTATCCGCCGAGGAACGGCCCTTCGACCCCTTCTGCCGCGATGGCCTTTTGTACGGCGTCCCTTTCCAGGATGCGCTCAAGCAGACGGCGCAGTTTCGCCATTTTCCGGGGCGGGGTGCTGAGCCCGCGTCCCCAGCGTGCCGTCATCAGCAGAAAGGCATCGGCAGCGCTGTACTCCCTTCCCAGAAACCACGGGGCAGCAGGGTCGATGCCTTCCTCGATCATTGCGAACCACTGCACAAGGCGCCGGTCGGCGGCGCTGCGCAGTGCCGCGCCGCCTTCCGCATCGTCCGTATAGCGGTCGCTGTAATAGAACATCAGAATATCGGGCTGGATGGTGTTGGTCATGAACATCAGCCATTTATAGAAATGGGCCCGTTCGTCGCTGCCTGCTGTGGGGGCGAGCCCCGCTTGCGGGTGGCTGTCGCAAAGATGCAGGCAGATGGCAGCCGATTCGAAAAGAACGAGATCGCCTTTGACCAAAACCGGAATACGCCCGGCCGGGTTCAGTTTCAGATAGGCCGGGTCCTTCTGGGCGTTGCGGCTGCGATCGACCAGCGACAGTTCGAAGGGGGCGCCGATCTCCCGCAACAGCACATGAGGGGCAAAGCTGGCATTGCCGGGATAATAATGCAGTTGATACATGAGGATTACTTTCCGTCCGGATGTCAGAACAGGCCGCTGATTCGTCCCTGGGCATCGACACGAATGCCGGTGGCGGCAGGATTGCGCGGCAGGCCGGGCATGGTCATGATGTCGCCGCAGATGACGACGAGAAATTCGGCCCCCGATGACAGGCGGATATCGCGTACCGGCACCACATGATTGCTGGGGGCCCCTTTCAGGGACGGGTCGGTCGAGAAACTGTATTGCGTTTTGGCCATGCAGATCGGGAAATGGCCATAGCCGTTTTCCTGGAACTGGGCGAAGCGGGCGCGGATCTTCTTGTCCGCGATCAGATCGTCGGCGCCGTAGAGTGAGCGGGCGATGGTGCGCGCCTTCTCCCACAGGGGTATGTCGTCATCATAGAGGGTGCGGAACTGGCTGGCGGCACTGTCGGCAAGATCCGCGACGCGGCGGGCAAGATCGAGGGCGCCTTTGCTGCCATCGGCCCAGTGGGTGCAGGGATAGGCATCGACCCCGTAATCGCGGCAATAGTCGATCACGGCCTGCACTTCTTCATCGCTGTCGCCGGTGAAGCGGTTGACCGCGACCACAGCGGGTACGCCGAACAGGCCGATATTGCGGATGTGCCGGCCGAGATTGGCCAGACCGGCCCGCACGGCCTGCACATCCGGGGTGGACAATTGCTCCTTGCTCAGGCCGCCATGCATTTTCAGGGCCCGGATGGTGGCGACGATGACGGCGCAGTCCGGGCGCAGCCCGCCCTTGCGGCATTTGATATCGAAAAACTTTTCGGCACCGAGATCGGCGCCGAAGCCGGCCTCGGTCACGACGTAATCGGCCAGTTTCATGGCGGTGCGGGTGGCGATGAGGGAATTGCAGCCATGGGCGATATTGGCGAACGGGCCGCCATGGACGAAGGCCGGGTTGTTCTCCAGCGTCTGCACCAGGTTCGGGGCCAGGGCGTCCTTCAGCAGGGCGGTCATCGCACCGGCAGCGGACAGATCGGCGGCGGTCACGGGCTTGCGCTCGCGGGTTTCGCCGATGGTGATGCGGCCGAGGCGGTCCTGCAGATCGCTCAGATCCCTGGCCAGGCAGAAGATCGCCATGATCTCGGAGGCCACGGTAATGTCGAAGCCGTCTTCGCGCGGGAAACCGTTGGCGACGCCGCCCAGCGAGATGGTGGTGCGCCTGAGCGCGCGGTCGTTCATGTCCACCACCCGTTTCCATGAGATGCGGCGGATGTCGATGCCCCGTTCGTTGCTCCAGTAGACGTGATTGTCCACCATGGCGGAAAGCAGGTTATGGGCGGCGCCGATGGCATGGAAATCGCCGGTGAAATGCAGATTGATGTCTTCCATCGGCACCACCTGGGCATATCCGCCGCCGGCGGCCCCTCCCTTGAGGCCGAAACACGGGCCGAGGGAGGGTTCGCGCAGGCAGATCGCCGTTTTTTTGCCCAGGGCGTTCAGCGCATCGCCAAGGCCGACGGTGGTTGTGGTCTTGCCTTCGCCGGCCGGGGTGGGGGTGATGGCCGTGACCAGGATCAGGCGGCCGTCGGGTCTGTCGTTCAGGGATTCGATATAGGAAAGATCGATTTTGGCCTTGTCGTGCCCGTATGGGATCAGGGCATCGGCAGGGATGTCCAGCCGTGCGGCTATCTCTTCTATCGGCTGTTTTCGGGCCGCCTGGGCGATTTCGATATCTGCCGGTGCCTGGCTTGTCATGGATCCCTCCCTCTTACATTTACCGGCGTTTACGGTAAGGGGGTTGGATGATCCTTGCAAGAAAAGCGGTCTGGGTGCGTAAACGGGAAAGCGCCGCATGGGCGGCGCTTTCGGAATTCGGCAATCTGCAGTTCGGGTCGGCCGGTTATTTTCCGGCGGCGCGTTCGATCGATTCCTCGATCAGGCGGGCGGCGACCTTCTCATCGCCCCATTCGCGGACCTTGACCCATTTGCCCTTTTCCAGATCCTTATAATGCTCGAAGAAATGGGCGATCTGTTCGATCAGGATTTCCGGCAGATCCGTATAGCTGGTCACATTGCTGTAATAGGGGTGGACCTTGTCATGGGGGACGGCGAGGATTTTTTCATCCATGCCGCTTTCATCCTCCATCACCAGCACGCCCACCGGGCGGGCGCGGATGACCACGCCGGGCGGAAGCGGGAAGTTGCCGACAACCAGCACATCCGCCGGGTCGCCGTCATCGGACAGGGTGTTGGGGATGAAGCCGTAATGGCAGGGGTAATACATGGCCGTATGTACGATACGGTCGACGACGACGGCACCGGATTCCTTGTCGACCTCGTATTTGACGGGGGTGCCGCCAGCGGGAATTTCGATCACGACATTGATGTCCATCGGCGGGTTGTTGCCGATGGCGATTTTGTCAAGCTGCACTGTGCTGCTCCGTTATCTAATCGGTTCCAGATGCAGAATCGGCTGCAATTTCCCGTTCCGGCGCCGCCGGCCGGGCGGGGCGCACTGGCGCTTGCCGACCCAGGGGAGGGCGCAGGCGCCCTCCCGCGCGGGACCCTAGCACAAATCGCAGGGCTGTAAAATCGCCGCAGACCCGTTTCGGAGCAGGTGCCGACAGGCGAAATGCCGCACCCCGCGGCAGGGACGGAATATCGCCGTCAGCCCGGGGATATCAGGCGGCTTTGCGGCGGACGAAGACGGCCGTGTCCTCGTCTTCGCCAGAGCGAATGGAGAGCTGATAATGCTCCGGGCAGTAGGAGCTGTTTTCCTTGCGGCGGCGGCCGCAATACTGATGGTTGGGGGCGGCGTCGTGGGGCCACATGGGCCACTGGCAGCCGCCGCTCTTGGATGAGTGGAACATTTTTGCCTCGTGAATTAACCATATTGCGCTGCAGCAATATTTTGTGCAATGCAATATATGTCGCGCAGACAGAAAGAAACTGCGACATATTGTCGCATGTATCGCCTTATCCGATGCTGCGTTCGGGTGGGAACTGCACCGTGGCGGTGGTGCCGACGCCGACGGCGCTGTCCAGGATCAGGATGCCGCCATGGGCCTCCACCAGTTCCTTGGTCAGGGGCAGGCCGAGGCCGGTACCCTCATGCTTGCGCGCAAGGCTGCTGTTGGCGTGGCCGAACAGGGTCAGCGCATGTTCTATACCGGCCTGATCCATGCCGACCCCGGTGTCCTTGATCGATATGGCGGCACCGCCATTGGGCAGGCGGCGGGTGCTGATGGTGACCGATCCGCCTTCGGGGGTGAATTTCACGGCATTGGTGAGCAGATTGATCAGGATCTGGCGCAGGCGCAGTTCGTCCGCCTCGATGTCGGGCGTATCCGGGGCAATGTCGGTAATCAGGGCGATCATGCCCTGTTCGGCACGCGGGCGGATGATACGCAGGCACATGTCGATCACCGCGGGGATGCTGACCCGTTCGAAACGCAGCTCCAGCTTGCCGGCTTCAATGGTGGACAGGTCGAGCACGTCGTTGATCAGCTGCAGAAGATGTACGCCGGATTCATGGATGTCGTTGGCATATTCGATATATTTCGGATGCCCCAGCGGGCCGAACATCTGTTTCAGGATGGTATCGGAAAAACCGATGATCGCATTCAGCGGCGTGCGGAATTCATGGCTCATATTGGCCAGGAAGTTCGATTTCACGCGGCTGGCGTTTTCCGCGGCTTCTTCGGCCTTGCGCCGTTCGATGATTTCCTCGGTCAGCTCACGGGTGCGGGCATCGACGCGGGCCTCCAGCTCGGCATGGGCCAGGCGCAATCCCTTGGTCAGTTCCTGATTCTTGCTTTCTTCCTCGCGCAAGCTTTCAACCATCTGCGAGAAGGCATCGACCGTATCGGCGATTTCCGCATAACGGCTTTCGATGGGCAGCAGGCCGGTTTTGCGGCCGTCCTTGATGATGGTGGCATTGGTGCCCAGGCGGGCCATGGGTCTGCCGATGGAATTGGCAAAGGCATAGCCGATCATGCAGGCCAGCAGGCCGATGGCGATGGCCAGGTAGATATTGAATATCTGGTTGTCGCGTATTTCGCCGAGAAAGTCCGATTCCGGCACATAGATACCGGCGACCCAGGGCCAGTTATGGTTGCTGAAGGGGGTGAACACCGCATGATAGCGGGCGCCATTGACGCTGAATGAGGTAAAGACGGGTTCGGGCAGGTCGAAGGCGTCGGCCGGCCGGTTCAGGGAGGCGAAGGCGGCACGGCTGACCGGATCGTCTATCTCGCCTATCTTGGTAAAGCGCAGCGTGCCGTTGTCGTTGTTGCGCTTGATCTTTTCGCTGTTGGGAAAGGCAATCACGTCGCCATTGCGGTTCATGATGAAGGCAGAACCGTTCTTGCCGATTTTCAACCCTGAAAGAAAACCCGAGATATCCTCGATGCTGATATCGACACCGACAACGCCCTTGAGACGGCCTTCGCCGTCATAGACGGGACTGGCCGCCGTGATGCCGGGACGGCGCGAGGTAAAGAAAATATAGGGATCGGTCCAGATGGTGCTTTTCTGCTTTACCGCTTTTCTGAACCAGGGGCGCTTGCGCGGGTCGTATTTATCCTGGGGGTTGAAGCGCTGGGCGGTTTTGCTGAAATCGTCCTGGCGTTCGATCAGCGTGACCTTGCGGTCGATCCCGGCGGAAATGATTTTCGTCAGATAGCCGCCCCTGTTCTTCGGCTGACGCTTCACATAGTAGAAGTCGCCGTTCACGGCCCCGAAATAGATTCCTTCGAATTGCTCATACTGGCGAAGCTGTTCGTAGAAATACCGCTCCATCGCATCGGGGACCGAAGTACTGATGACGCCGCTGCGGGCCAGGCGCTGGGTCAGGGTCGCGACCTTTTCGGCCGGCATCAGAAAGGTGGCGGAACGGTGAATGGCGTCGCCGGCGACATTGGAAATGATCAGGCGGGCGTGGCGCAGCAATACATCCTGTGTCGTGACATAGGACGAAAACAGAATGGCCGATACGGTAATCAGCTGCAGGCCGATAATACCGGTGATCAGGACCTGCTTGAGCGACAGCCTCATAATTCGATCAACACCACGGCTCTAATTTTGATGCATGGAATGTTTTCTCATGCATCGTCCCCCTAAGGAATTGTTGTTGCATGAAACTATCTGCAAGTTGAGCCCGTGCCAAGGCAAAAGAAAGGCCCGCGGTGGCCGCGGGCCTTGATTGCAGCAGTGTCGGAACGGGGTCAGCGCAAGGCGGCGCAGGCTTTCTGGATACGGCTGCAGGCTTCCTTGAGCGTTTCCTCGGAGGTTGCATAGGAGATGCGGAAATTGGGGCTGAGGCCGAAGGCTTCGCCATGGACACAGGCAACGCCGACCGATTCCAGCAGATATGTGACGAAATCGAGGTCTGTCTCTATGGTTTTTCCTTCAGGGGTGCTGCGTCCGATCAGCCCGGCGCAGCTTGGATAGACATAGAATGCCCCTTCAGGGCGCAGGCAACTGAGTCCTTCGGCCTGATTCAGCATGGAGACCACGAGATCGCGGCGGTTCTGGAAGGCAGCGGCCCGTTCGGCGAGGAAATCCTGCGGTCCGTTCAGTGCTTCGACCGCGGCTGCCTGGCTGATCGAACAGGGGTTCGAGGTCGATTGCGACTGGATCTTGGCCATGGCCTTGATCAGTTCCACGGCACCGGCGGCATAGCCGATGCGCCAGCCGGTCATGGCATAGGCCTTGGAAACGCCGTTGACCGTCAGCGTCCGCTCATAAAGTTCGGGAACCACGGCGGCGATGGTGGCGAATTCGAAGCCGTCGAAGACGAGATGTTCATACATGTCGTCGGTCATCACCCAGACATGGGGGTGACGCAGCAGTACTTCGCCCAGCGCCCTCAATTCGTCGGCCGTATATGCCGCGCCCGAGGGGTTGGAGGGCGAATTGAGAATCAGCCATTTCGTTCGCGCGGTGATGGCGGCTTCAAGCGCATCGGGCGTGATCTTGAAGCCGTTGTCCTGATTGCCGGGCACGAATACGGGGCTGCCGCCTGCCAGCAGGGTCATGTCGGGATAGGATACCCAATAGGGCGTCGGGATCAGCACTTCGTCGCCGGGATTGAGCGTTGCCATCAGCGCATTGTAAAGCACCTGTTTGCCGCCGGTTCCCACGGTGATCTGCTGAGGGGTGTATTCCAGCCCGTTCTCGCGGGCGAATTTCGCCACGATTGCCGCCTTCAGTTCCGGCGTGCCGTCGACGGCCGTGTATTTGGTCTTGCCTTCGTGTATGGCCTTGATGGCGGCTTCCTTGATGTTGTCGGGGGTATCGAAATCGGGTTCCCCGGCACCGAGGCCGATGACGTCGCGCCCGGCGGTCCGCAGTTCAGCGGCCTTCGATGTGACGGCGATGGTCGGGGATGGCTTGATGCGGCTTAGCTGGTCGGCGATGAAGGACATGATGCATCTCTGGGAAAGTGGGTTTCATCGGAAATCTGCATGAGGACATCGGTCCGCATGCGGCGAAAATACGCCGAGCCACAGGTGTGTTCAATCGCTTTTGTGTTCCTTCCGCCGCCGGACTCCGGAAAAACATGCAACGATAGGTCGCTGAAGGCATTTACCAAAAATTTAGGATGATCGTTGACGCTGTGGTTGCGGTAGCCGTGTTCGTAACAAATCAAACGGTGCCGCAGGATGGCTGTTCGAGGATTTCTGATCATGGCTGTAGTGGATTTCGAGGAACAACAGACGGCAGGCGATGCAGACAGTGATACCGCGGGTTTCGTAAAGCGGCTGGCAGAACGGGCCGGTGGGCTGGGGGTCGAGGTCGCGGATGTCGTCGGCCATGTCGATGAGGTGGTCGCCCGCTTCGGCGAACAGGCGCGCCGCATTGCCAATCTGCGCGCCAGTGCCGAGGCCCTGCTCGAATCCAACCGGATGATCAATGATGCGGCGGAGGAGGCCAACAGTGTCGCATCTTCCGCGCGCGAAGCGATGCAGTCTTCATCCCAAGCCGTGTCCGCGTCGCTCACCGATATCCGGCGCCTGGTCGAGGGGGTGGAGCGGATCGAAGCACGGCTGGGCGAAGTGCACGAGGCGCTCGGC